>NZ_JBVHTA010000035.1:0-84101 GCF_055566095.1 Streptomyces sp. NPDC027962 | reverse complement strand
CTCACGTCAGGGCAGACAGAAGCACCCCCGGCGCGCGCCACGGGATTTACCACGCCCACGGCGCGCGCCGAAGGCGCGCTGCGCTGCTGACCTGCAACTATCTGCGTCTGTGCGGGAATGTCCACTTCGCCGGGAGGTCGTCGCCACTGCGATCCGTGCGGGAGTCGGCGGATCTGGTGAAGAAGGTGGCGCCAATTCATGCAGGGGCGTCCATGCAGCGGCAATTCCATGCCCTTCTCGGCCCGGATCCGCAGTTCACGATTGGCTGCCCAACGGGCTTACGTGCTTTGATCCTTCGCACCGCGGGATTCGAAGAACGGGTTCCCGGATCCGGGAATCCCCCCACGCCCGCTCGGCGGCCGGCACCGCCAGTTCGGCGCGGCCGGACGCAGTAATTAGCTATATCCACCCGAAGGGAACTTCTCATGAGCTTCGTCCCCACCCAGGAGATCTCCGACTCCGAGCTCGACAACGTGGCCGGTGGCCTCCACAGCGCCGTGGTGGGCAACGCCACCGCCGCCCTTGACACCATCGCCCCGGTCTCCGGCACCGTCGCCACCGTGACGGGCGTCGTCGAGGGTGCGACCGGCATCAACACCGCCGCCATCACCGGCCCGGCAACCGGTCTCGTCGCCGGTCTGTAAGACCCACGGCTCGCCGGCGCCCCTCTGCCGGGCTCTGCCGAGCCGTGTGCCCCGGAGCCGGCCAGGTTCCGGGGCACACGGCCGCACGTGGTTCCCGGCGCACGCCGGACACGTGTGGTTTCCCCGTAACCCCCGGCAGTTGAGGGAAGAGCAACGTGCAGTTTCGCCAACAGGCCCTTTCCAAGCTGCAATCGCCCGAAGAGATCGACCTTCCGGTGCGCTTCGCCCGCCCCCAGGGCGTCCTCGTGCTCACCGTCACGGTCGTCGTCATGATCGCCGCGACCATGTGGGCCCTGACCGGCAAGGTGTCCTCCACACTGGACGCCTCCGGCATCCTCACCCACGCACAGGGCAGTTACGTGCTGCAGAGCCCCGTGGCCGGACAGGTCACCGAGGTGCTCGCCAAGGAGGGCGACCGGGTCCGCGCCGACGCGCCCCTGGTGAAGGTCCGCACCGCGCAGGGCAGCGCGGTCGTCCGCACGATCGCTGCCGGCCGGGTCACCGCACTCGTCGCCACGATCGGCTCCGTCGTCACCACCGGGGCGGACGTCGCCGCGGTCGAACGGATCGGTGCAGCGGACGACCCCCTGATGGCCGTGCTGTACGTCCCCGCGCAGAACGGCTCGAGCGTGCCCGTCGGCGCGAAGGTCGACCTCAGCGTCCAGTCCGTGGCGACGCAGCAGTACGGTGTGCTGCGCGGACGCGTGAAGGCCGTCGGCAGGACCGGCCAGACCAGGCAGCGGATCACCGCGTTCCTCGGCAGCAGCCAGCTGGGCGAGCAGTTCTCGCAGAAGGGCCAGCCCGTGTCCGTGCTGGTCGAGCTGGAACGCTCGTCGCGCACCGAGTCCGGCTACGCCTGGTCCTCCTCCGAGGGGCCGCCGTACGCACTCGAATCCATGACCCTGACCGGCGGCGCCGTCCACCTCGCCGAGCAGCGCCCGATCGATTGGCTGCTGCCGTGACGCACACCGACCACAACACCGCCCCCCAGCAGCAGTTGCCGCCCGCGGGCGGCCGCCGCAGGCACCGGCCGGCACCCGCGCCGGGCGGCCGGCGCGGCACCCGCCGCGCCGCACCCGCACCGCGCCGCAAGGAGAAAAGCGGCCGGCGGCCCAGGGCGGTCCGCACACCCACCGTGCTCCAGATGGAGGCCGTGGAGTGCGGCGCCGCCGCACTCGCCATGGTGCTCTCCCACTACGGCCGCCATGTGCCGCTGGAGGAGCTGCGCATCGCCTGCGGCGTCTCCCGCGACGGCTCGCGCGCCAGTAACGTGCTGAAGGCGGCCCGCAGTTACGGACTGACCGCCAAGGGCATGCAGATGGAGGCGACGGCGCTCGCCGAGGTACAGGCGCCCGCCATCCTGTTCTGGGAGTTCAACCACTACGTCGTGTACGACGGCACGGGGCGCCGCTTCGGCCGCCGTGGCGTGCACATCAACGACCCGGACAAGGGCCGCCGCTTCGTGCCGGCGGAGGACTTCGACTCGAGCTTCACCGGTGTGGCCCTGGTCTTCGAACCCGACCGGACCTTCCGCAGGGGCGGCCGTAAGCCCGGCATCATGGCAGCCGTCCCGGCCCGCCTCCGCGGCACCGGCGGCACCCTGCTCGCCGCGTTCCTCGCCAGCCTCCTGCTCGTCGCGGTCGGTGCGGCGGTGCCGGCGCTCAGCCGGACCTACATCGACATGTTCCTGATCGGCGGCCAGACCTCGCTGCTCGGCACGCTGTTCGCCGCAATGGGCGTGATGGTCGTGCTCACCGCCGTACTGACCGGCCTGCAACAGGCGAACCTGCTGCGCGGGCGGATCATCTCCTCCACCCTGAGCAGCGCCCGCTTCCTGCGCCATCTGCTGCGGCTGCCCGTCACCTTCTTCGCCCAGCGCAGCCCGGCGGATCTCGTGCAGCGGCTGCAGTCCAACGACGCCGTCGCCGAGACGCTCGCCCGCGACCTCGCCGCGGCCGCCGTCGATGGCGTCGTGGTGATCCTCTACGCCGCGCTGCTGTGGAGCTACGACCCCCAGCTCACCGTCTTCGGCATCCTGATCGCACTGTTGAACGTGGTGGCGATGCGGATCGTCATCCGGCTGCGCGCGACGCACACCCAGAAGCTCCGGGCCGACAGCGCACGCCTCACCAACACGTCGTACACGGGTCTGCAGCTGATCGAGACCATGAAGGCGACGGGCGGGGAGAACGGCTTCTTCCGCCGCTGGGCCGGTCAGCACGCGACCACTCTCGACGTCCAGCAGCGCCTCGGCGTGCCCAGCGCGGTCCTCGCCGTCGTCGCCCCCACCCTGGCGACACTCAACAGCGCGCTCATCCTGTGGATCGGCGGACTGCGCGCCGTGGAGGGCCACATATCGATCGGCCTGCTCGTCGCCTTCCAGGCACTGGTGGCCCGCTTCACCGCACCGATCACCCGGCTCAACGGAGTGGCCGGCCGGATCCAGGACTTCGCCGCGGACGTCGCCCGGCTCAGGGACGTGGAGAGCTTCCCCGTCGACCCGCTCTACTCCCGTGCGGAACCCGACCCGAGCAGCCGAAGGCTCAAGGGGCACGTGGCGCTGGAGAACATCACCTTCGGGTACAGCCCGCTCGACCAGCCACTGCTCAACGGCTTCTCCCTGACGGTGGGGCCGGGCAGCCAGGTGGCGCTCGTCGGCGGCTCCGGCAGCGGCAAGTCCACCGTCTCCCGGCTGATATCCGGCCTCTACACCCCCTGGGAAGGGACCATCAGCATCGACGGCCGGCGCCTGGAGGACATCCCCCGCGGGGCGCTCGCCGCCTCCGTCTCCTTCGTCGACCAGGACATCTTCCTCTTCGAGGGGACCGTCCGTGACAACGTCACCCTGTGGGACCCCTCCATCCCCGACGATGCCGTGGAGACCGCCCTGCGGGACGCCGCGCTCCACGACGTGATCATGCGCAGGCCCGAGGGCATCCACAGCCGCGTCGAGCAGGACGGCCGCAACTTCTCCGGCGGCCAGCGCCAACGCCTCGAGATCGCACGGGCGCTGGTGCGCCGGCCGAGCATCCTGGTACTCGACGAGGTCACCAGCGCCCTTGACGCGGAGACGGAGCGGCTCATCATCGACAACCTGCGCCGCCGTGGCTGTGCCTGCGTCGTGATCGCCCACCGGCTGAGCACCGTGCGCGACAGCGACGAGATCGTGGTGCTGGACCACGGCTCCGTCGTCGAGCGAGGCCGTCACGAGGACCTGGTCGCCGCCCGCGGTGCCTACGCCGAGCTGGTCAAGGAGCACTGACGTGTCATCCGTACACCCGGCCGCGACCGGAGCCGTGGACGCCCCGGCGCAGACCGACGCGGTGATCCACGCGCTCGGCGGCCTCGGCGCGCCCGTCGACTGCACCGGCCTGCGCAGCCTGCACCTGGAAGGACCGCAGGTGCTGTGGCTGGTCGTGCACGGGAGCCTGGACCTGTTCGCGGTGGACGCCGCCGCGCAGGGGCACTGGCACTTCCTCGGCCGCCTCGAACCGGGAACCCTCCTCCTCGGCCCGGTCGAGGGCCCCCAGCACACCCTGACCGGCCGGCCCTCGCAGGACTGCGTGCTGCGCCGCGTCCCGCTGCGGGAGCTGTACGTACCGGAGTACCCGGAGCCGTACCCGCCGGTGTATCAGGACCCCTACGGACGGACGGCCGCGACCCAGTTGGAATACGCCTTCGGGCTCGGTGTCGGCAGGGGCCTCGGCGTGCTCTTCGAGGCGCCTCTCGACGGCCGGCCGGCCGCGGAGGAGGCGATGGCCGACGACGACGTCCTGTGGATGCAGGTCGAGCCGGGCAGCGTGCAGTACGGCGCTACCTACAGCGCCGAAGCGGCGGGCGACCTGCTCGTCGAGGGCGCGATGTGGCAGGGCATGGTGAACCAGCAGTACCGGCTGCTGTCCGCGGTCGACGGCTGGATCGAACAGCTGGAGCGGGCCCACGAGGACCGTACGGCCGCCGGGATCAAGGCGGGCGCGGACGTCTCGGCGAGGGCCGACGAGGCACTGCTGGCGTCCATCGGCCGGCGGGACCGCGCCGGCCGCGGCCATGCGGGCGCGGACGGCGACGACACGCTCCTCGCCGTGTGCCGGCAGGTCGCCGCGGCGGCCGGGATCACGCTCGCCGATCCGCCGAAGGGGGGCCCGGCGGACGAACGCGTCACGCCGGTCGAACGCATCGCGATCACCTCCCGTGTCCGCACCCGGCCGGTCCGTCTCGCGGGCCGCTGGTGGCGGAGCGACGCCGGCCCGCTGGTGGGGCACCGGGGCGCGTCCGGCGCGCCGGTCGCGCTGCTGTGGCGCCGCGGACGCTACGAGGCGGTCAACCCGCTCACGGGCTCACGGACCCGGATCGGCAAGGACAACGCCGAGGAGTTCGAGGCGCGCGCCGTGATGTTCTACCGGCCCCTGCCCGAAGTGCCCGCGAGCATCTGGGGTCTGGTGCGCTTCAGTCTCCGCGGCACCCGCATGGATCTGCGGAACCTGCTGCTCGGCGGGCTCGTCACCGTCGCCCTCGGGGCCCTCGTGCCCATCGCCACCGGACAGATCCTCGGTGTGTACGTGCCGAAGGCCGAGACCGGCCTGATCGTGCAGGTGTCGCTGGCCGTCATGATCGCCGGGATCGTCTCGGCCGCCTTCATGCTGCTGCAGAACCTCACCATCCTGCGCATGGAGGGCCGCATCGAGAGCACCCTCCAACCCGCCGTCTGGGACAGGCTGCTGAGGCTGCCGACCAGGTTCTTCGCCGAACGCTCGACCGGCGAGCTGGCGAGCGCGGCCATGGGCATCAGTTCCATCCGCCGGGTGCTGTCCGGCATCGGTCCGGTGGCCGTTCAGTCCACCACCGTCGGCGCGATGAACGTGATGCTGCTCCTCTGGTACA
This sequence comes from Streptomyces sp. NPDC027962, assembly GCF_055566095.1. NCBI lineage: Bacteria > Bacillati > Actinomycetota > Actinomycetes > Kitasatosporales > Streptomycetaceae > Streptomyces > Streptomyces sp. NPDC027962. The sequence continues at coordinate 78,576 of NZ_JBVHTA010000035.1, read as the reverse complement.
GCGTGCCGCTGGCGCTCGCGGCCCTCGGCATGCTGCTGGTCATCGGCACGGTGTTCCTCGTCATGGGGCTCTGGCAGGTGCGCTGGCAGCGCAAGCTCGTCGAACTCGGCAACAAGCTCAACAACCAGGCGTTCCAGACCCTGCGGGGACTGCCCAAGCTGAGGGTCGCCGCGGCGGAGAGCTTCGCGTACGCGGCCTGGGCACGGCGCTTCGCGCGCTCCCGCGAACTGCAGCAGCGGGTCGGCCGCATCAGAAACCTGACAACGGTGCTGGACGCGGTCTATCTGCCGCTCTGCTCGCTCATCATGTTCATGCTGCTGGCCGGTCCTGCCCGCGGGTCCATGTCGGCCGGCGAGTTCCTCACCTTCAGCACGGCCGTCACCATGCTGCTGACCTCCGTCACCCAGCTCACCGGTGTGCTCGTGTCGGCCGCGGCCGCGCTGCCCATGTTCGAGCTGGTGCGCCCCATCCTCGACGAGGCGCCGGAAGTCCGTGGGGCGAGTGCGCAGCCGGGCACCCTGTCCGGCGCGATCGAGGCCAGGAAGCTCACCTTCCGCTACGCCGACGACGGACCGCCGGTCCTCGACGACGTCTCCCTGCACATACGGCCGGGGGAGTTCGTGGCGATCGTCGGCCCCAGCGGGTGCGGCAAGTCGACCCTGCTGAGGCTGCTCATCGGTTTCGAGCGGCCCGGCTCCGGCACCGTGCTCTACGACGGCCAGGACCTGGCTGCCCTGGACCCCGGTGCCGTGCGCCGCCAGTGCGGTGTGGTGCTGCAGAACGCGCAGCCGCTCACCGGTTCGATCCTCGACTGCATCTGCGGTGCGGAGACGTTCTCCCAGGACGAGGTGTGGGAGGCAGCCGAGATGGCGGGCCTGGCCGATGACATCAAACGGATGCCCATGGGTCTGCACACCATGATCGCCGGAGGCGGCGCGATCTCCGGCGGACAGCGGCAGCGGCTGATGATCGCCCAGGCCCTGGTGCGCCGCCCGCGCGTCCTCTTCTTCGACGAGGCCACCAGCGCCCTGGACAACGAGACCCAGCGCGTCGTCATCGAGAGCACCCGCCGGCTCGACGCCACCCGTGTTGTCATCGCCCACCGGCTCACCACGGTGATGGATGCGGACCGGGTGATCGTGATGGAGGACGGCAGGATCGTCGAGGAGGGCCGGCCCGTCGAACTCCTCGCCCGCACGGGTGGCCGCCTGCACGAGTTGGTACGGCGGCAGCTGGCGTGAGCGGGAGGTACGGAACCGGGGCCGCGGAGCCTTGCGGTGGCCACTGCCGCAGCGAGCCGCTAGGGCGTGTTTCGAAAGTAGCGTCGTCCGCCCGCAGGGCGGGGTCCGCGGCGTCTGGTGCGTGCAATCGCAAGGCGGAGGATCATCCTCGTACTGGACGTACCTGGATGACTCCGACAACGCAGCGAGTGTGCGTGCCAGGCGTCGTGGGCCAGGCGGGACTTTCGAAACACGCCCTAACGCCTGCGCGGGGTGCCGCCGCCCGCGAGGAGCGCGTCGCCGACGAGCCTGGCGCCGCGGGCGAGCCGCCCGAGCTGCTCGAGCTCCGTCGCGTAGAGCCGGATCGTGTTCTCGATGACCGTCTCCGCGACGCCGAGTGTCGGCAGGTCGGTCCGTGACGTCTGCATGGCCACCCGCACCGCCCGTATCTCGTGCTGGATCTGGATCTGCGCGTGACGCGCGAGCAGGACGGGGTGGCGGGTGAGCGTCGAGTAACCGGCGTAACGGGCAGGCAGCAGATCGCGGAGCCAGCGGGCCGCCGTGCGTTCCCAGTCGTGGCTGCCGGGCGTCTTCACCTGGCAGGGCCAGTCCGGGCCGATCGGGGTGAGGGTGTGGGACATCGTCGTCGCTCCGCATGGTGCCGATGAACTCTGACCGAGAGGGGCGGCGGTCCCGGCCCAGGGGTTGACCGGGACCGCCGAGGGCATCCGCGGCGGAATGCGGAGCCCGGTGTGAACACCAGGGGACGGCGCGAGGAGGGAGCGCCGGACCGCGAGTGTTCGGTTGGGGAGGGCGTGGGTACAGCCCTCGTGGCTACGGAGGACACCGGCGCCACACGTAGTAAATATATATACCGTCGAGTAAGCAAGAGTATGAAAAATTTCATGCATCGCTAGGCATGAAAAAGTCCGGTAAGAGACCGGTTCGGGCTGCAATTGAAAGGCAGATCAGTCGTCCAGGAAGAAGTCATGCTGGTCCGCCACGTGCTCGTACCCCTCGAGCCTCACCTGGGTCCGCTCCGGGTCGGCATCGGCCATCGCCTGCAGCACGGCCGCCGACAGCACACCCGGCGCCGCGTACGAGTCGAACACCAGTCGCGAACCCGTCCCCGCGGTGAGCGCCACATCGGCCTCCTCCACCAGAGGCCCGAGCGTCATGTCGGTGACCAGCGCGACCCGCAGCCCGGTGCGACGGGCCGCCCGCAGCGCCGCCAGCGTCTCGTTGGCATGCCGGGGCATCGCGAAGGCCAGCACCCAGGTGCCACCCGCCTCGCGGGACTGCAGCAGAGCGTCGTAGGCGACGCTGCCACCGCGGGTCACCAGCCGCACATCGGGATGGATACGCCGCGCCGCGTACGCGAAGTACTCGGCGAGGGAGACCGAGATCCGCAGCCCCAGGATCGTCAGGGGCACCGAGCGGGCCAGCTCGCGGCCGAGGTCGAGCACCCGGTCGGTGTCGGCGAGGACCCGGCGCAGGTTCTCCAGGTTGTCGATCTCCGCGTCGACGGCGGCCTGCAACTCGTTGCGGCGGATCTCCTCCCGGCTCTCCGGGGATGCGGCGACCGCACTCAGTGCGATCGGCTGCAACGCCTCCCGGAGGGCTGGGAAGCCGGTGTAGCCGAGCGACGTCGCGAACCGGGTCACGGAGGGCTGGCTGACGCCGACGCGCTCCGCGAGGTCGGTGATCGACAGGAACGCGGCCTCTGTCAGGTGGTCGACGATGTACTGCGCGATGCGCCGCTGGCCGGGGGAGAGGCGGTGGCCGCCGAGCAGTGCGAGGACCCGCTCCCCCGGAGTGGCCTCCTGCTCCGGGGCAGGCCTGCCCGGGGTGATCGCGGCCGCCTGTGCACGTTCCTGTTGCCCTGATGGCACCGGTGTGCCCCCTTCTATGTCCAGCCCGTCCTCAACATAGCCCACCCGCCCCCGCCGCCACGAAGATCATCCACGGTGGGGTCACGGGCCCCCGACCGCCCCGAGGCCTGCCGCACGGAGATGCGCCGTAAGGCCGCCGGGGAGCATCCTTGCAATGTGACCTGGTACGGCATGGCCCCGCGCGCCCCGTCCGGTGAGCTCGGAGCCATGCCCGCGCGAGCGACGAAAGCGGGCAGCCGAGGCCTCGTCCCGGACGAACTCGCCCTCGTGCTGGCACAGGCAGAGGTGGGCGCCATCGAGGCGGTCGGTGGGTTCGCCGGCACCCTGTTCATGCGTTCCAGCTCACCCGAACTGCTCAGGATGGCCGTCATCGCCGGCCTGCCGGGGCCCCTCTTCCGGCCCTGGTGGCGCATGCATGTGAACCGGCCCTTCCCGGTGGCCGAGGTGTTCCGCTCCGGACAGGCCGTGCACCTCGCCGACGCCGAGGAGGCAATGCGCCGCTTCCCCCAGTTCATGGCGGGACTTCCTTTCCCCTTCGGCTCGCTCTTCGTGCCGATCAGCCACGGGCGCGAGCGCTTCGGAGTCCTCGCGGTGCTGCGCGCCGCGACACCCGGGCAGCCGGTCGGCGAGGAAGACCGACGCAGGCTCCACGAGGCCGGTGCCCGGCTCGGAGAGACGCTCGACGCGCTGGGCGCGGACGGCGTTCGTATCGATTGGGACTGCGAACCGGTGTCCGTCACCCTGCCCGCCCTCACCACACCACCGGTTCGGGTCGGCCGCTTCGACTGGAACCTCGACAGCGGCACGGTGGCCGGCGACGAAGGGCTCTGCACCATCCTCGGCACCGACCCGGCCGAGTTCCCCGGCACGGTCGAGGCGATGGCCGCCCGGCTGGAGCCCGAGGACGCCTACGGACTGTGGACCGTCGCCCGCCAGGCCGCGGAGTCCGACCGCCCGGTCTCCCGCAGGATGCGCCTGCAGGGACCGGACGGACGCCCCCACCTGCTCGAGGTGTCCGGCCGCCGGGCCCGGCCGCCGGGCGACACCGACACCCATCTGACCGGCTTCCTCGTCGACCTCGGCGCCGGGCCGGTCGTCCCCGAAGCGGCCGACCGGCTTCCGCACGGCGTCTGCACCGTCGACCGGCTCGGCCGGATCACCTACGTCAACCGCAACGCGGAGACGATGCTCGGGCACCCGCGCGGCGAGCTGGCAGGCCGTGTGCTGTGGGACGCGCTGCCATGGTTCTCCCAGGCCGCCCACGAGGACCACTACCGGGCCGCGCTGCTGTCCGACGAACCGGTCCACTTCACGGTCCGGCGGTCGGACGAATGGATGTCCGTCTCCGTCTTCCCCGGCCACGACGGGCTCACCATCACGCTCTCACCGGGGGAGCGGCCCGCCTACGCCCCGGGTTCGGTCCTCGCGGCCGGCGCCGGTCTCGGTTCGCCGGCCGACCGGTCCGTCGCGCTCTACCGTCCCGTCGCCCTCGCCATCGCGCTGACCGAGGCGATGACCGCCCGCCAGGTCTCCGCCGTGGTCACCGAGGAGCTGCTGCCCGCCTTCGGCGGCCGCCAGCTGGCGATCTATCTGCTGAGCAACCGACAGCTCTACCTCTCCTGGGAGACCGGCTTCCCGCGGGGCTTCCTCAACCGGTTCGACGGCGTCGGGCTCGACGCCCGGCTGCCGGGCGTCGAGACACTCACCACCGGCCGGCCGCTCTTCTTCGAGTCCATGCAGCACCTTGCCGACGCCTACCCCGGCATCCCCCTGGACGCCCATGTCGGTGCCCGGGCCTTCCTGCCGCTGATCGCCTCGGGCCGGCCCGTCGGCTCCTGCATCCTCGGCTTCGACCAACCGCGCGGCTTCAGCCCGGAGGAGCGCACGGTGCTGACCGCGCTCGCCGGGCTCATCGCCCAGGCCCTCCAGCGGGCCCAGCGCTACGACACCGAGGCCGCCCTCGCCCGCGGCCTGCAGGACGCCCTGCTGCCGCACCGACTGCCCGTCGTCGAACGGCTCGAGACCGTCGGCCGCTACCTCCCGGGCACCCAGGGTATGGAGGTCGGAGGCGACTGGTACGACGTCATCGAAACCGACAGCGGCCTCGCGCTGGTCGTCGGGGACGTGCAGGGCCACGGTGTCGCGGCCGCCGCCACCATGGGCCAACTCCGCAGCGCGGTGAGGGCCTTCGCGCTCAGCGGCCACGATCCGCAGGAGGTGATGACCGGCACCAACCGGCTGCTCATCGACCTCGACCCCGGTCAGTTCGCCAGCTGCTGCTACATCGTGCTCGATCCGGTCTCGGGCGTGGAGCAGGCCGTGCGCGCGGGCCATCTCCAGCCGCTGCTGCGCCACCCGGACGGAACGGCCGAGGTGTGCGACCTTCCCGGGGGTATCGTGCTCGGCGTGGACGCCGACGCCACGTACCCCGTGACGGAGATGCGCCTCGAACAGGGCGCGGTGCTCGCCCTGTTCACGGACGGCCTGGTCGAGCGGCCCGGCATCGACATCGACCTGGGCATCGAGTGGCTGCGCACCACGCTCGCCGACCTGGGAGACGCCCGGCTCTCGGACACGGCGGACCGTCTCATCAACGAGGCGCGGCGCTCCACCGACCGCCCCGACGACATCGCGCTCCTGCTCGCGGCCCGCTCGTCCGACACCCGCGGTCCGGACGAGTAAGGGGGCAAGGGTGAGTGATGAGGACGACTTCCCCGCCCGTACGGCTCCGCGCTGCACCGGCCTCGGCGAGCTCGACGAACAGGTGAGCCGCTGCCGGGCCTGCCCGCGGCTGGTCGCGTGGCGGGAGGCGGTCGCCGCGACGCGCCGGGCCGCCTTCTTCGACTGGGAGTACTGGGGCAGGCCCGTGCCCGGCTTCGGGCCGCCCGACGCGGCCCTCGCCGTCGTCGGCCTGGCACCCGCCGCGCACGGCGGCAACCGCACCGGGCGGATGTTCACCGGCGACGACTCGGGCGATGTGCTGTTCGCCGCCCTGCACGCCGTCGGCCTGGCCTCGCAGCCCACGTCCACCCACCGCGGCGACGGCCTCGAACTGCGCGGCGTGCGCGTCACCGCGCCCGTCCACTGCGCCCCGCCGGAGAACAGACCCACGCCCCAGGAGCGCGACACCTGCCGGCCGTGGCTCGTCAAGGAACTGGCCCTGCTGCCGAACCTGCGCGGCGTCGTCGTCCTCGGCGCCTTCGGGTGGCAGGCGCTGCTGCCCGTCCTCGAAGCCACGGGGCGCCGACTGCCCCGGCCCCGGCCCGCGTTCGCCCACGGCGCGCACTTCGTCCTCCCGGGTGAGGGCGACGACGACGGCAACGGTGGCGGTCGCCTCCGGTCCGAGCTGCACCTGCTCGGCTGCTACCACCCGAGCAGGCGCAACGTCCACACCCGGCGGCTCACCTTCCCCATGCTCGTCGACGTGCTCCGGCACGCCGCCGCCGTCACCGGCCTGGACCGCTGAGCGCTGTCCCGTCCTCGAGCGCTTCGAGCACCTTGTCCGGTGTGAGCGGCAGCTCGCGCAGCCGCAGACCGGTCGCGTGGTGGACGGCGTTGCCGACGGCCGCCGGCGTGCCGACGATGCCGATCTCACCGATACCCTTGCTGCCCACCGGGCTGAGGTGCGGGTCGTCCTCGTCGATCCAGTGCGCCTCGATCGAGGTGACGTCGGCGCAGACCGGCACGTGGTACGAGGCAAGGTCGCACTCGGCGAAGTCACCGAAGCGCTCGTCCATCGTGCTGCCCTCCATCAGCGCCATCCCCATGCCCATCGTCATCCCGCCGATGAACTGGGAGCGTGCGGTACGGGGGTTGAGGATGCGGCCCGCCGCGTAGACGCCGAGCATCCTGCGCACCTTCACCTCACCCGTCACGGTGTCCACCTGGACCTCGGCGAAGACGGCCCCGAAGGCGTGCCGGGAGAAGGCCGGTTCCTCGCCCGTCTCCTCCTTCGTGTCGGCGGTCGCGGTCAGCCCCTTCGGCGGCAGCTCTCCGCGGTGGTCCGCGAGACGCCCCGCCAGCAGCGTGGCCGCCTTGTGTACGGCCCATCCCCAGGACCCCGTGCCGCAGGAGCCGCCTGCCAGCGAGGCCGCCGGCAGGTCGCTGCTGCCGATCTCGATGTCCACCGACTCCAGGGGCACGTCCAGCGCCTGTGCGGCGATCTGCGCGAGCACGGTCCGGGCCCCCGTCCCGATGTCGGTCGCGTTGATACGGATCCGGAAGCGGCCGTCACGCCCCGCATGGGCGGACGCGGTGGAACGGACGATCAGGACGGGATAGGTGCTTGCCGCGACTCCGGTCCCGAGGAGCAGGTCACCGTCGCGGGAGACGCCGGGGCGCGGGTCGCGGCGCTGCCAGTCGAAGAGGTCGGCGCCCCGGCGGAGGCACTCGGCGAGGTTCCTGCTGCTGAACGGCAGACCGCTGTCCGGCTCGGTCTCCGGTTCGTTGCGCAACCGCAGTTCCACCGGGTCCAGCCCGGTGGCGACGGCGAGTTCGTCCATCGCGGACTCCAGCACGTACATGCCCGGCGCCTCGCCCGGCGCGCGCATCCACGACGGGCTCGGCACGTCGAGAGGCGCCACGCGGTGGACCGTACGGCTGCTGGGGGAGACGTACATGACGCGGGCGGGGACCGCGGCCTGCTCCACGAACTCCTTCACCCGGGAGGTGTGGGTGACGACCTCATGGGCGAGGGCGGTGATCCGGCCGCCGGAGTCCGCACCCAGCCGGATGTGGTGCAGCGTCGGCGCCCGGTGGCCCACGACAGCGGCCAACTGACGCCGTGGAAGGGCCAGTTTGACGGGCCGCCCGGTGTGGCGGGCGGCCATGGCGGCCAGTACCACGGACGGACGCGGAGTCCCCTTCGAACCGAAGCCGCCGCCGACATGCTCGGAGATCGCGGTGACCTGCTGCCTGTCGAGTCCGAACAGCTGTGCGAGAGCGTCCCTGACCGGGCCGGTGCCCTGGCTCGAGTCCCGGACGGTCAGCCGGCCGTCGTGCCAGTGGGCAGTGGTGGCGTGCGGCTCCATCGGATGGTTGTGCAGGGCGGTGAGGGCGTACTCGACGTCGACCCGGACGTGGGCCGCTGCGAACGCGCCGTCGAAGTCGCCCCGTTCGCGCACCGCGGGGTAGCCCCCGTTGGCTTCATCGGGGGTGTGGATGCCCGGGTGGCCGGTCGTGAGACGTACGTCGTGGTCCTCGGCCTCGTAGTCGATGCGCAGTGTCGCGGCGGCCCCGCGGGCGTTCTCGAGGGTGTCGGCGACGATCAGGGCGACGTACCAGCCGCGGTGCGGCACGCGGTCGTCCTGGAGGAGCGCGAGCGTCGGATCGTCCGGCTCACCGAGGCGCTCCGCGTTCTCGTGGGTGAGCACCGCCAGCACCCCCGGCAGGCCGAGGACCTCCGATGTGCCGATCGCACGGACCCGCCCCCTGGCGATCGTGGCGGGCACCGGCCAGGCGTACGCGCAGCCGGACGGGGTGTGGTCGACGGCGTACCGGGAGTGGCCGGCGACCTTGTCACGGGCCTCGAGCCGGACGGCGTCGGCGCCCAGCACGGCCGGTGCCCGGTTCACAAGCGCACGTCGCCGTCGCGGGGACCGGAGACGAGTCCGGTCAGCACGCTCACCGCGAGATTGCGGGCGAGCCGCACCTTGAAGGCGTTGTCCCGCAGCGGCTGGGCCGCTGCCAGCTCGGCCTCCGCCGCCCTGACGAAGGAGGCCCGCTCGGCCGGGGCCCCCACCAGCAGTTCCTCGGCCCTGCGGGCACGCCAGGGCCGGTGGGCGAGACCGCCGAACGCGAGCGCCGCGTGCAGTACTTGTCCGTCCTCCACGGCGAGAACTGCGGCCACCGACACCAGGGCGAAGGCGTACGAGGCGCGGTCGCGGGCCTTGCGGTACGCCGAGCGCGCCCCGGGCGGCACGGGCGGGAGCTCCACGCCGGTGACGAGTTCGCCCGGGCGGATCTCGGTGTCCGCCTGGGGGCGGTCGCCCGGCAGCCGGTGGAAGTCGGTGACCGCCAGCGCGCGGTCGCCGTCCGTCGAGTGCAGATGGACGGTGGCGCCGAAGGCGGCCAGCGCGACGGCCATGTCGGAGGGGTGCGTGGCGACGCAGTGCTCCGAGTGCCCGAGCACGGCGAGATCACGGTGCACCCCCTCCCTGGCAGGGCAACCGGTGCCCGGTGCACGCTTGTTGCAGGGCTTGGAGATGTCCTGGAAGTACGTGCACCGGGTGCGCTGCAGCAGGTTGCCGCCGGTGGTCGCCGCGTTGCGCAACTGCCCCGAGGCCCCCGACAGCAGAGCCTGCGACAGGGCGAAGTAGCGCGTGCGTACGGCCGGATGGGAGGCGAGGTCGCTGTTGCGCACGGCGGCGCCGACCAGGAGCCCTCCGCCGGGAACGCCCTCGATCGTGTTCAGCGGCAGTCGGCTCACGTCGATGAGCACGTCGGGGGTCGCGACGCCGAGCTTCATCAGGTCGACGAGGTTCGTTCCGCCGGCGAGGTACTGGGCCCCGGTGTGCGCGGCGAAGGCGGCGACGGCCTCCGCGGCCGTGCCGGGGCGGACATAGGCAAAGGGCTTCACGGCGTCACGTCCTCAATGGCCGCCACAATGTTGGGATAGGCGCCGCAGCGGCACAGGTTGCCGCTCATGCGCTCGCGGATCTCCCGCGGGGTGAGCGACACGGCCCGGCCCTCGCCGGTCACCAGCGAGGGCCTGCCCTCTGCCACCTCCGCCAGCACCCCGACCGCGGAGCAGACCTGGCCGGGAGTGCAGTAACCGCACTGGAGGGCGTCCCTGGCGACGAAGGCCTCCTGCACGGGATGGAGCTCGCCGCCCGCTCCGAGACCCTCGGCCGTGGTGATGTGGGCCTCGTCGTGGGACACAGCCGGCATCAGACAGCTGTTGACGCGTCGCCCGTCGGCGATCACGGTGCACGAGCCGCACTGGCCGTGGTCGCAGCCCTTCTTCGGACCCGTCAGGTCCAGGTGCTCGCGCAGGGCGTCGAGGACGGTGGTGCGGTGGTCGAGCGTCAGTGTGTGCCTGACTCCGTTGACATGCAGGGTGACCGCGGACTGGTGGGCGTCCGCGATGCGCGGTGCGCCCTGGGCCTCCGGTCGGCTCGTCGGTTCCACGCCGCAGCGCCTCTCCGCTCGGATGATCTGCTCTACTTCCTACCAGCGTGGGGCAGATTGCGCGGCTCGGCCGCTCAGGAGCCGTCCGCATCCCGCTGTTCGAGGGGCCGGACGGCCGGGCCCTGCAGCACGGAGCCGTCGACGCCGAAACGGGAACCGTGGCACGGGCACTCCCAGCTGCGCTCGGCCTCGTTGAACGAGACCAGGCACCCCAGGTGGGTGCAGCGGGCCGACACCGCGTGGCACGTGCCGTCGTCGTCGCGGTACACGGCGCAGCGCTGACCGTGCAGCCGCACCACCGCACCGGTCCCCGGCTCGATCTCGGCGGCCGAGTCGACATGGGACGTGCGCAACCGGTCCCCGACGAAGTGCCGTCCCACCTCCGCCTGCTGCGAGAGCATGGTGGGCGCCTCGCGCAGCGTGCTCCACAGCCGCCGCGGGTCGTACAGGTCCGTCCACGGCGGCTTCACGGCGCAGATCAGACCGGCCAGCAGCCGCCCCGCGAGCACGCCGCCGCTCATGCCCCAGCCGCCGAAGCCGGTCGCCACATAGGTGTGCCGGGCGCCCGGGTGGAAGGGGCCGATGAGGGGCACGGTGTCGCTGGAGTCGTTGTCCTGGGCGGCCCATCGGTAGGCGGTCTCCTCCACGGCGAAGTGCGCGTGCATCCACTCGTCGAGGCGGTCGAACCGCTCGGGGACGTTCCCGGTGCCGGGTGTGAAGTTCTCGCCGGTGACGATCAGCAGCCTGCGGCCGTCGCCCAGCGGGGCGGTGCGCACCGACCGTTTGCTGCCGTCCTCGCTGATGTACATCCCGCCCGGGTCCTGGTCCGCGGTCAGTGGCGCCGCCACGACCAGCTCGCGGCGGGGGGACATCCGGGCGAACAGCAGGGCGCGGTCGAAGACCGGAAAGTGGGTGGCGACGACGACGTCGCGGGCGACGACCGTCCGGCCGCTCTCCGTCGTGAGCCGGCACGGACTGCCCTCGTGCAGCCCGGTGACCCGGGTCCGCTCGTGGATCGTGCTGCCGTACGCCGTGAGGTCGCGAGCCAGTCCGAGGAGGTACTTACGGGGGTGGAACTGCGCCTGCCCCTCGACCCGCACCGCGCCGGCCACGGAGAACGGCAGCCCGGTGTCCTCGACGTACACCGCGTCCAGGCCCGCTTCGAGGGTGGCCTTCGCCTCGGCCTTGAGGGTCGACCGCTGCGCCCCGTCGCGGGAGTAGACGTAGGAAGGGCCGCGCTCGAGCTCGCAGTCGATGCCGAGCGCCGAGGACACCTCGGCCACGCGTTCGACGGCCTCCTGCTGGGAGTGCGCGTAGAGCCGGGCGCCCTCGGCGCCCCTGGTACGCCGCAGACGGTCGTAGACCAGCCCGTGCTGAGACGTCACCTTCGCCGTGGTGAAGCCCGTGACGCCCGCCGCGATCCGGTCCGCCTCGAGCACCACCACGGACCGGCCGCCTTCCCGGGTCAGTTCCCACGCGGTGCTCAGACCGGCGATCCCGCCGCCGACGACGGCGACGTCGACAGTGACGTCGCGGTCCAGCGGCGGGAAGGACGTGGTCTCGCTGGTGCGCATCCAGTGCGAATCCGTCGTGCGTGTGTGCGGGTGCTGCGCTGCTTGCTGCGTCGTGTGCTCCTCCGTGCGCGGAGGGCGAGGGTCGTTGGACATGCGGTCCGAGTGCCCGGCCTCGGCCACTCGAAGCGTCTTTCCGATACGGCCGGAAGGGGGACTGACACGGCGCGGACCGGGTACCCGACACGACGGAAATCCGGCAGCGCCACGAAAACTGGCCGGTATCGAAGCACCGAAGGAGTTGTCAGCCGTGGAAACCCGGGCCGACACCGAAAGGATCCAGAGTCCCGTCGCCGAACAGGAACGGATACGGACCTGCAGACCCGCCGTGGTCATGCAGGGACGCGAACCCGACCGCACGTGGGAAACCTGCCCGGAGCCGAACATCGTCCGGGGCGAGGACTGATCCGAACTCGTCGTCACGCGTATGGGAGGCGCCAGCCATGGACGGAGCCGGACTCTCCGAACCGGAACGTCTGATCCTGGCTGAGATCGAACGGGATCTGCGCACAGACCGGGCCCTGGACCGGCGTCTGCGGACGATGAGCCCCGAACCGCCCCTGACGGGGGCCGGTCACCGAATCCGGTCCCACTGGCTCGCCGCTGCCGTGAGCGTGCTGGCGGCCCTGACACTCGTCCTCCTGGTGATGGCCGCCTCCAGCTCTTCACCCGGCCTGATCTGGGCCTTCGCAGCCACTTGGGCCCTGACCCTGGTCGGGCTGCTCACGCTCGTCTGCCGCTGGTCCAGGCGGCTGGCAGAGCGCAGGCGGGCGACAGGCCGGAAACCCGCCTCCGGGCCGGCCTGAGCGGGCGGCCCCGATGGGGATCGCGCCGAAAGGCCCCGGAGACCGACGGGAGAGTTCCGACGAGAGGCTCCACCGGCTGTGGGGCGAGCTCCTGCGCGAGGTGAGGGTCGCCCTCGCCGGGGTGCAGCTGCTGCTCGTCTTCCTGCTCGCCGTGGCCTTCACACCGCTGTTCCCGCGGGCGGGTGAGGCCGACCGGATCATGTACGTGGTGAGTCTGCTCCTCGGAGCGGCCGCCACCGGAGCTCTCACGGCGCCCGTCGGCATGCACCGCATGACCCGCGGGCGGGGAATGAAGTACGAGGCCGTCAAGTGGGCCTCGCGTTTCACCCTCGCGGGGCTCGCGCTGTTCGTGGGCATGGGGACGCTGGGCATCCTGATCGTGCTGCGCGCGGTCCCCGCGATCAGCAACACGACGGCGCTCGTGCTGGCCGCGGCGGTGGTGGGCGGGCTCGTGCTCTGCTGGGTGGTGCCCGCGCTGCTGCTGCTGATAAGGCACCGCAGCCGGCCCACCCCATCGACCTCCCGCCGCACCTCGTGATCTCCTGCCGCATAGTGCGTCCCCTGGCCCCTGGCGGACCGGCCGCTCAGCCTTCGACGCCGGTGGCCCCGTGCGAGGAGCCGACGGGCTTCGGTTCCGGGGAGCCGGCCGGCGGAGGTGGAAGGACTGGATGACCATCGACCCGACGCCAGCAGCTCCGACTGTCTTCTGCGGCGTGCGGTCCCGGAGCCGGCGAGCGCGGAGCAGGCGCTCTCGCCTCTGCCAGCTCGGCCTCGAAACGCTCCACGGCACGGGCGTCCTCGTGCTCTCCTGCCGACGCGCCGCCGCACAGCACGACCCCGGCCGCCCCGGCGGCCAACATGACCGGCCGCCGGCGGGTCGAACGCGACCACGTGCCTCCCCTGCGCGCACGGATTCCGAGCAAGGACGAATGCCGCCGGCCGATGGCGGCCGGCGGCATTCGTCGGGGGAAAGCGGGGCTCAGCCGCCGTGACCGCCGCTGCCGAAGGCGCCACCGCTCTCGTCGGAGTCTCGGGGCGGCTTCTTCTCCGGCACGGGGCGGGACCCCATGTTCCCGTAGCCGTGGAGCTCGTGAGGGGTCAGACGCCCCTCGACCACGTGGCCCTCGCTCAGATCGAACTCGTCGGGCTCCAGACGGCTCTCGAAATGTGTCTGGTGGTCGGGCCGCTTCGGCTGCTCGTCTTCCCGCGGAGGCTGGTCGCGCCGCCTGCTCGCGCCCACCTGCCAGACGATCCACACGAGCAGCACCAGCAGTCCGATCACGATCAGACTGAAGACGATGACCGCGGGTGCCCCCTCACCGGCCGCGAGGTCGGCGGTGAGGTCCCCGGCCGTGGGGTTGATAGTGACCATGCATACCGGGTACCCATTTTGGCCGGTATATCCGCCGGTGCGGAGGGTGACGCCTGAATGGATGCGCCGCGGCCGGATCGCGACCGGGCTGCCCTCGCGGCATCGTCGCTCTCGGGCGGCCCGGCCGCTGCCGGTGAGGGCCTCCAGGAGCCCGGCGCGGCTCATGGCCGACCGGCCGGCGACGTCGGGCTCGGCACCGACTCCTGCGCCCGCACCGCCGTCAGATACTCCTTGCCGCGCATCGTGAACGTGGCGATGCCCGCCTTCTGCGAGCGGTCCCGGGCGCTGCGCAGCAGCTCGTACACCGTGAAGTACTCCTTGCCGCGCGGCGCGAGGCAGTAGGTACGGCCCGCTGTTCGCTGAGGACCTTCGCTTCCCGGCCGGCCACCGGCGGGGCGGGATCGGCGGCTCGATTCCGAACGGGCCTCCCGCCCGAACAGGGCGAACACGCCACGCGGTTCGAAGTGCGCGCCGTGGGGGAGCTCTACACCGCGTCCACCTCCGCGACAGCCGTCCCCCTGGCAGCCCGAACCACCAAGACTCTCGGAGTACCCCTCATGCATGACGACCGCACCCTCGTCGAAGCCCGCCTCAGGCGTGTCCTCGACGAACGTATCCGCCCCGCCGTGTATCCCGAGTCCGTGCCGCTCGACGTCGCCGTGTGGAACGCGCCCGGCGAGCCCGTGCCGGTCGCCGAAGGACTCGCCGCCGTGCCGGAGCCGGTCGCGGTGGGCGACATGTGGGGCGCCCCGTGGGGCACCAGCTGGTTCACCGTCACCGGCACGGTTCCCATGGAGTGGGCGGGCCGGACGGTCGAGGCGCTCCTCGACCTCGGCTTCGACGAGCACATGCCCGGCTTCCAGTGCGAAGGCCTCGTCCACCACCCCGACGGCACCCCGGTGAAGGGCCTCAACCCCCGCAACCAGTGGGTCCGCATCGGCGCACCGGCACAAGGCGGCGAAGAGGTGCGGCTGCACATCGAGGCCGCGTCCAACCCCGTGATCCTCGGCTGTCCCCCCTTCGTGCCGACGCGACTCGGTGACAAGGAGACCGCGGGCAGCGACCCGCAGTACAAGCTCACCCGCATGGATCTCGCCGTCTTCGACGAGACCGTGTGGCAGCTCGTCCTCGACCTGGAGGTGCTCGGCGAGCTGATGCACGAACTGCCCGTCGACAGCACCCGCCGCCACGACATCCTGCGCGCCGTCGGCCGTGCCCTCGACCACGTCGACCTGCAGGACGTCAACGGCACAGCCGCTGCCGCCCGCGACCGGCTCGCCGGCGTCCTCGCCACCCCCGCCCAGCCCTCCGCACACCGCATCAGTGCCGTCGGCCACGCCCACATCGACTCGGCCTGGCTGTGGCCGCTGCGTGAGACCGTGCGCAAGGTCGCCCGCACGACCTCCAACATGACGGCCCTGCTGGAGGACGACCCCGACTTCGTCTTCGCGATGTCCCAGGCCCAGCAGTTCGCCTGGGTCAGGGACCACCGGCCCGAGGTCTGGGCCAAGGTGAAGAAGGCGGTCACGGAGGGCAGGTTCGTCCCGGCGGGCGGCATGTGGGTCGAGTCCGACACCAATATGCCGGGCTCGGAGGCGATGGCCCGTCAGTTCGTGCACGGCAAGCGGTTCTTCCTCGACGAGTTCGGGATCGAGAACGACGAGGCATGGCTGCCCGACACCTTCGGGTTCGCCGCCGGGCTGCCGCAGATCATCAAGGCCGCCGGCTCCAAGTGGCTTCTGACGCAGAAGATCTCCTGGTCGCAGACGAACAAGTTCCCCCACCACACCTTCCAGTGGGAAGGCATCGACGGCACCCGGATCTTCACGCACTTCCCGCCCGTCGACACCTACAACTGCTCGATGAAGGGAAGCGAGATCGCCCACGCGGCGAAGAACTTCAAGGACAAGGGCGTCGCCAAGCACTCGCTCGCCCCCACCGGCTGGGGCGACGGAGGCGGCGGCACCACCCGCGAGATGGTCGCCAAGGCGGCGCGCCTGCGGGACCTCGAGGGCTCGGCGACCGTGAAGTGGGAGACACCGCAGGAGTTCTTCACCAAGGCGGAAGCCGAATACCCGAACCCGCCCGTCTGGGTCGGCGAGCTCTATCTGGAGCTGCACCGTGCGACCCTCACCAGCCAGGCCAGGACCAAGCAGGGCAACCGGCGCAGCGAGCACCTGCTGCGCGAGGCCGAACTGTGGGCGGCGACCGCCGCCGTACGGACCGGGGCCGACTATCCGTACGAGCAGTTGGACCGGCTCTGGAAGACGGTGCTGCTGCACCAGTTCCACGACATCCTGCCCGGCTCGTCCATCGCATGGGTGCACCGCGAGGCCGAGAGGACCTACGCGGCCGTGGCCGGCGAGCTGAAGGAGATCATCGACGCCGCGCAGCGCGCCCTCGCCGGTGACCCCGCCTCCGGCGGCGAGCTGGTGTTCAACTCGGCACCGCACGAGCGCCACGGCGTGGCAGCCGGGGCGGCGGCCGTCGCCACAGACGGCGGCGGCGCCCGGTTGTCCGAGCGCCCAGCCGGCGGCTTCGCCCTCGACAACGGCCTGCTCCAGGTCGAGATCGACGCCCGCGGCCTGGTCGTCTCGGTCTACGACATCGGCGCCGAACGCGAGACCGTCGCACCCGGCCGGGCCGTCAACCTGCTTCAGATCCATCCCGACTTCCCCAACATGTGGGACGCCTGGGACGTCGACGAGTTCTACCGCAACACCGTCACCGACCTCACCGGCGCCGACGAGGTCACCGCCGTCGGCCCGGCCGCCGCCGCGGTGCGCGTGGTCCGCAGCTTCGGAGAATCGAAGGTCACCCAGGTGCTCACTCTCGCCGCCGGCGCCAAGCGCCTCGACATCGACACCGAGGTCGACTGGCACGAGACGGAGAAGTTCCTCAAGGCGTCCTTCCCGCTGGACATCCACGCCGAGCGGTACGCCTCGGAGACCCAGTTCGGCCACTTCCACCGGGCCACCCACACCAACACCAGCTGGGAAGCAGCCAAGTTCGAGGCCTGCAACCACCGCTTCGTCCACATGGAGGAGCCCGGCTGGGGCGTCGCCCTCGTCAACGACTCGACCTACGGGCATGACGTCACACGCACCGTGCGGGCGGCCGACTCCGGCACCACGACCACCCTGCGGGTGTCCCTGCTGCGCGCCCCGCGTTTCCCCGATCCGGAGACCGACCAGGGCGTTCACCGCTTCCGCCACGCGCTCGTGCCCGGCGCCTCGATCGGCGACGCCGTGCGGGAGGGGTACCGCATCAACCTGCCCGAGCGCCGCGTCGGCGGTGACACGGACGTCGCACCTCTGGTCACCGTCGACAACGGCGCGGTGGTCGTCAGCGCGGTGAAGCTCGCCGACGACGGGAGCGGCGACGTGGTGGTGCGCCTCTACGAGTCCACGGGCGGCCGGGCGCGGGCTCGGGTGATCCCGGGCTTCCCGGCTGCTGCGGTGGCCGCGACGGACCTGCTGGAGCGCCCGCTCACGGACGTGGATCAGCCCGAACTGAGCAGGGGAGCCGTCGCGTTGGCCCTGCGCCCGTTCCAGCTGGTCACCCTGCGGCTGGCCCGCGCGTCCTGACGGCGGCGGTTGCAGCCGCTCTGCGGGCAGGACCTAGACGAGCACCGTGCCGAGGACGGGTTGTGCCGGGTCGGAGAGGTGTGGGGCATTGCTGCGCATGCCGGACGGCGACTGCGGCGCCTCGTCCGGCGCCGGTTGCTCGGGGGAGGCGGGCGCCGGCTCGGACGGCGGCTCGGACGGCGGCTCGGACGGCGGCTCGGACGGCTCGCCGGGCGCCGGCTCCGACTCGGGCGGCGGGGCGGACGGGGGCTCGGAGGGCGGCGGCGGCTCGGGAGGCGGTTGCGTCCCGCCGTCGGGCGGGGACGTGTCCGGGGAGGGTGACGGCTTGCGGGTGGGAGCCTTCGTCTCCTTGTCGTGGGTACCGGTGTCACCCGCCGGGCGTTTGATCCACCCGTCGTCGGCGCGCAGGACGAACTCCTCGACGGGCTTGGCCGCCGGCTGCACGACGACCACGTTCGAGGCGCGGTATCCGGGCCAGGCGTCACCAGTGGTGCGCGGCGTCTCCTTCTGCGGCACGGGCGGCAGCAGCGGATTGCCGCAGGCGCAGCGCACCCTCGGCACACCGCGGTCGTCGACCAGCACCGCGGTGCCTGCCTGGAGCACCGCCTGATAGGCGGTCGGCCCGCCGTCCTTGAAGCCGTGGTTGGTCACTCTCGTGTCCATCCTGAGCTGGACCGGCGTCAGGGAGCGCAGATACGCGGGAACACGTGACGGCTCGATCTTCTGGACCCGGGCGAAGGCCTCGTTCTTCGCGGGCTCTGCGGACAGGGCCTTGACCTGCTTTTCCACGTCGCAGCTGGCCACCTTGCGTGTCCCCCCGTACAGGCCCGGCGTCGAACCCTCCACGCTTCGGGTGACGTCGGGGCGGCCCGGCGATCCGCTCGGGGCGGGCGACGGCGTCGACGAGGGCGGCGAACTGTCCTCTGCCGTCGACTCGGTGAAGGGGTCGGGCCCGGTCGAGCCTGCCGCCTGGAGGAAGACCTCGCCGCCGCCGGACCCGCCACCGGGTCCGCCGCCGTCCGGGCGGGTCAGTACGACGACGAGAACCACGGCCGCCACGAGCGCCGCGGCGACCGCCGCGATTCGGGGAGCCGAGCGCCACCAGGGGCGCCCGGGGCCCTCCTGCCCACCGCTGGGGCCGTCGGGCCCCGCCCCTCCCCCTCCCCCGCCCGGGCCGCCCCCTGACGCGCCGTCCGAAGGCCCGCCGGGCGGGGGCGGAGGCGCGGAACCGGGCCGCGAGGGGCCCGAGAGCGGACCAGAGGGCGGACCAGCCGGGCGGCCGGAGGAGGGCGGTTCGGCACTCACGGGCTCTTCTTCCCGACGTAGGAAGGCGGAAGAGAGGCATTTCTCCCGCTTTGGGGCTCATCATGCCTATTGTGTGCCCGGTCTCCGTGCCGGTCGCAAGCCGACGCGGTCGGCCCCACCCGGGGAGCGCGCCGCACCGGCCGTGCATAGCGTGGCAGCGTGAGTCATCAGGCATCGAACAGCCCGGACGGAGCGACCCGCCCGGCTCACGGCTGGCCCCAGGCGCTCGGCGCGGTGCTCGCCGGACTCGTGATCATGATCGTCACAGCGGCCCTCGGACTGTGGGCAGCCG
Source organism: Streptomyces sp. NPDC027962 (assembly GCF_055566095.1). Classification (NCBI taxonomy): domain Bacteria; kingdom Bacillati; phylum Actinomycetota; class Actinomycetes; order Kitasatosporales; family Streptomycetaceae; genus Streptomyces; species Streptomyces sp. NPDC027962. The sequence goes on along the minus strand of NZ_JBVHTA010000035.1, from coordinate 59,403 downwards.
GCGCGGCGGACCTGCCGGACGGCGGCTTCCTGCCGGTTGTCGCGGCCGTCGTCGTGATGGCCGTGTTCGGATCCGTGGAGATCGCCGGAGACGCCGGAGCCATCGTGGAGACGAGCGCCGGACTCACCGCTCTGCCGCTTTCCGTGACACTCGTCGGAGCCCTGGCGGTCGCCGCCGGCTTCCTGCGGCCGCTGCGGCACCGTGCCGTCGCCTCCGCCGGGGAACTGGCGGGCTGGGCCGCCCGGCTGGCCGTGCTGTGGGTGCTCGCCCTCATCGGCCTCTCAGCCCTTGCCCGCCACACGTTCACCATCCCCGTCGAGGACCCGACGGGCGGCTTCATCGAGGACCTGCTGGACGTCACCCCCCGCGTGGGTTTCCGCACCGACCTTCCGCTCACCGTCCTGTTCGGGCTGCTCTGGCTCGCGGCCGTACTCGCCCTCGCCGTCCTGGTCTCCCGCAGCGCCCCGCTCCCCGCATGGCTGCTGCGCTTCCAGGAGAGCGTGCGCCCCGCCGCGTTCGCGATGGTGACGCTGCTGCTCGCCTGCGTGGCGATCGGGGTGGTGATCGGCATCGTCGTCGCGCTGACCCGCGAGCGCCCCGCGGAGACCTTCGCCGTGCTCTTCCTGGGCCTGCCGAATCTCGTCTGGCTCGCGCTCACCCTCGGCCTCGGCGCCACCTGGGACGGCAAGGTCGAGGGGCCCTTCGGCCTCCCCGTGCCGAGGATCCTCGACGAAGTGCTCCGCACCGGCGACATGGCCACTCTCAACCTGGCGACCCTCTCCGAACGCGACGGGCGAGCCTGGTGGCTCCTTCCGGTCGCCGCGGTGCTCCTGTTGGCGGCCGCGTTCCTGATGGCGGTCCGGTCGCCGGCCCGTGTACGGCCCTGGCAGCACGCCCTGCACATGGCCGTCGCCCTTGTCCTCACCGTGCTGACCGTCTGTCTGCTCGTGCAGTTCTTCGCGCATTACGGCCTGTCGCTGCTGGGCATCGGGGACCTCGGCGGCGACCTCGCCGGGGAGGTGGCGCTGCGGCCGCACCTCTGGGCGGCGCTGGGTCTCGCGGCCGCCTGGGGACTCGTCACCGGATTCCTCGGCGGGCTCCTCGCTTCGCGGGTCCACCGGCGCGGCGAGGTCGCCGCTCCTTCTCACTGACGGCTGCGCGCCCAGCAGGCTGCGCGGTCTCTGACGGCTGCACCCTCACCGACCGTTGCCCGACCTGCCGGTGAACACCGGCAGCGCCCAGCGCGGCGGCTCCGGCACAGCGCCCCCTTCCTCGGGCCGCATCGCGCCGCGCCCCGCCACCACGGTCGCCGGACGGCCGCCCGCGTCCGTCCCCCCACCGGCCGCCGCCTCCCGCAGCGCTGCCACGAACGCGCCGCAGGAGCCGAAGCGGTCCTCGGGGCTCTTGGCGAGGGCCTTCGCCAGGATGCCGTCGACCGCGCCGGGAAGGTCGGGCCGGTGTTCGGTCAGCGGCGGCGGGGGATCGTACTGGTGCGCCCACAGCAGGGCCATGTCGTCGTCGCGCCGGAACGGCGGGCCGCCGCTCAGTGTCTCGTAGACGACGCATCCCAGGCTGTACACGTCGCACCGGCCGTCCACCGGGCGCCCGGAGATCTGCTCGGGCGCGACATAGTCCAGCGTGCCGACGAACTGGCCGACGGTCGTGAACCCGGTCAGCGACAGGGACTTCTTCGTCAGCCCGAAGTCCGTCAGATAGGCGTGCTCCGGATGGTCGCTGTCGATGCCCTCCGCGATCAGGATGTTCCCCGGTTTGACGTCCCGGTGCACCAGGTCGTGCGCGTGCGCGGCGTCCAGCGCGGACGCCACCTGCGAGGCGATACGGCCGGCCGCCTCGGCGGGCAGCGGGCCCATGCGGTCGAGCAGCACCCGCAGGTCCTGCCCGGCGACGTAGCGCATGGCGATGTAGAGAAGGCCGTCCGTCTCGCCCGCCTCGAAGACGGGCACGATGTGCGGGTGGTCGATCGACGCCGCCACGCGTGACTCGTGGGTGAAGCGTCTGCGGAACGTGTCGTTGCGGGCCAGTTCGGGAGCCAGCAGCTTGAGGGCCACGGTGCGGTCGAGACGCAGGTCCTTGGCGCGGAAGACCACCGCCATGCCGCCGCGGCCGATCTCGCGCTCCACCAGGTAGTGCGCCACCTCCTTGCCGACCAGATCGAACGGCACGCCGCCCTGCATCAGCGGTCACCGCCACGGGCCGGCGGCTCCTCGGCGCGCTTCACGGTCCGCGTCACGTCGGGAAGTACGTCGTCCGATCCGGGGGCCGGCTTGACGGGCGGGCCGTCCGGGTCCACGACTTGCGTGAGCTCGTGCCGCGGCCTGCCCTCCATGCCGGCGTCCCGCGCCGGGTGCTGTCCGTCGTCGGGCCTGTCGACGGTCTGCGTCGCTTCGTGAGATCCGGCGGCGGACGCGGGCGAACCTTCTTCCGGGGGCGACCGCGCGGGCTCCGGAGCTCCGGCCGGAGATTCCGCACGCGAGACCGGACCGGACGAGGTCGCGTACGTGGTCAGCCTGAGCCCGTCGCAGTACACCCAGCGCTCGTGCTCGGCGTCGTAGAGCCACACCGACTCGCCGTCCACCACCAGTCCCACCCGCAGTCCCCGCGTCCGGTCGCGGAAGGTCTCCCCGTCGGCCAGCCCGTCCGCCAGGTCCTCCGCGGCGCGCCGGTAGCGCGACAGGGTCTCGCCGACCCGGGCGAGCAGCGGCCGCGGATCCGCCGTGCGGGCCAAGGGCCGGCCCGAGGCGGGCGGCTCCTGCGGCACGGGGACCAGCAGGCGCGCGTCGACCCACGCGGACCAGCCGTTCGCGCACACGATCTGTCCCCAGTCGCCGCGCCGCTCGGCCAGCAGGACCGGCAGCAGCGGGTCGAGCGGTGCCGTGGGCCTGGACACGTCCGGCGACTCCCAGGCGGGCATGCCCGCCTGCGGCACGACATGTGTGGCGCGGAAGTCCCAGGTGGCCATGGCGGTCCGCGCCTACTTCCGCATGATGGCGGGCTCGTGCCGGCGCAGCAGCCGGGCCACCAGGTAACCGAACACGGCCGACAGGACCACCAGCATCCCCATGTCGAGCAGCCACACCCCCGCCGAGTGCTCGAAGAGCGGATCGGCGGTCAACTTCCCGGGGACGATGCGTCCGAGGCCGATCGTGCCCGCCATCGCACCGAGCGCCCACCGGGACGGGACCAGCCACGCCAGCTGCTCGACGACCACCACGCCGTCCAGCTTGAGCAGAGCGCCGCAGAAGACCACCTGCACGATGGCGAGAAGCACCAGCAGCGGCATGGTGACCTCCTCCTTGCGCACCACGGCGGAGATCAGCAGGCCCAGCATCATCGCTGTGAACGAGAGCAGCGCGACGGCCGCCGTGATCTCGAGGAGGGGCGGCAGCAGCACACCCTTGCCGCCCGGCGCGTTGAGGTCGACGCCGACCAGGGCGACCAGGGTCAGCACGACCGCCTGCAGCACCGTGATCGTGCCCAACACCACGACCTTGGACATCAGATACGCGGATCTGGACAGGCCGACGGCGCGTTCACGCTGGTAGAGGGCCCGCTCCTTGACGAGTTCGCGTACCGCGTTCGCCGCTCCCGTGAGCACGCCGCCGACGCAGAGGATGAGCAGGGTGTTCAGCGCGGTCTCCCGGTCGAGCCGGCTGCCGGCCAGCGCGCGGGCCATGGCCCCCATCACGAACGGCAGCGCGATCATGATGACGAGGAAGGTCCGGTCCGCGCCGAGCGCGGCCGTGTACCGCCGCACCAGCGTGCGCAGCTGGGCGCCCCAGCTCTGCGTCTTCGGCGGCTCCGGCACCGGCTCCGGCGCCTCTCCCTCCGCCTCACGCGGCTGGGACGCGGAGCCCTCGATGTACCGCTGGTTGAAGCGGGAGTCGCGGTACGCCCCCGCCCAGTCACGGTCGCGCTCGCTCTCGAAGGCTTCGAAGGCCTCCGGCCACTGGGCGAAGCCGAAGAAACCGAGCGCCTCGTCGGGCGGCCCGTAGTAGGCGATCCTGCCGCCCGGCGCGAGGACCAGCAGCCGGTCGCAGACGTCCAGGCTGAGCACGCTGTGGGTGACTACGATGACCGTGCGCCCGTCGTCGGCCAGGCCGCGGAGCATATGCATGACCGACCGGTCCATGCCGGGGTCGAGACCCGACGTGGGCTCGTCGAGGAAGAGCAGGGACGGCTTCGTCAGCAGCTCGAGCGCCACGCTGACCCGCTTGCGCTGGCCGCCGGAGAGGCTGTGGATCGGTTGGCCGGCGCGCTGTTCGAGGCCGAGTTCGCGGATCACCTCGTCCACCCGGGCGTCCCGTTCCTCCCGCGCGGTGTCCTGGGGGAAGCGCAGCTCGGCCGCGTAGCCGAGGGCGCGGCGCACAGTCAGCTGGGCGTGCAGGATGTCGTCCTGCGGGACCAGCCCGATGCGTCCGCGCAGTTCCGCGTAGTCGCGGTACAGGTCGCGGCCGTCGTAGAGGACCGTGCCGTGCTCGGCGGGGCGCAGCCCGGTGAGGGCGTTCAGCAGTGTGGACTTGCCCGCCCCACTGGGCCCGACCACCGCGAGCAGGCATTTCTCGCCGACGGGGAACGAGACGTGGTCGAGAAGTGTTTTGCGCCCCCGGTCCACCGACACGGCCAGCCCCTGCACGTCGAGGCAGACCTCGCCGGTGTCCACGAACTCCTGCAGTTGGCCGCCGACCAGGGCGAACGCCGAGTGGCCGATGCCGACGATGTCGCCGGGCGTCACCGGGGCCCGGTCGACGGGCCGGCCGTTCAGGTAGGTGCCGTTGTGGCTGTCGAGATCGACGATCTCGTACGTGCCGTCGGGGAGCGAGCGCAGTTCGGCGTGACGGCGCGAGACGACCAGGTCGTCGACGATCAGCTCGTTCTCGGGCGCCCTGCCGATGCGCAGCCTGCGGGTCGGCAGCGGGCGCACGCTGGTCGGCCTGCGGAAGGCGCCGGTCACGGAGGGCAGGGAGACGGCGGAGGGCTGCTCGGGGGCGTGATCCGGTGGGACGGGCGACGGGGCGGGCTCTGGTGGGACGGGCGACGGGGCCTGGTCCGTCACGACGGCACGCGGGCCGTCCGCGGCGCTCCCGAAACGGATCTCCGTGCCGGGGCAGACTCCCCACGCCCGGATCCGGCGGCCTTCGGCGTACGTGCCGTTGGTGCTGTCCTCGTCCTCGAGGGTCCAGTGGCCGGCGACCGCGCGGAACACGGCGTGGTGCCAGGAGACGCGTGGGTCGTTGATGACGATGTCGCTCAGGGGGTCACGTCCGACGTGGTACGCCCGGGTGGGATCGATCACCGTGGAACCGCTGTCGGTCTCCACGACGAGTTCGGGCGCGGTCGGCGTGCCGGACCGCTCTGCCATGTTCGAATTCTAGCGATGTGTGCACCCTCCCGCCCTGTGGGAGGGTGCACACCACGGCGCCCAACTGGGACGGGGAGCGGACCAGTCGGGCCGCGTGTTGCGGGAATCGGACGTGCGGGGCACCCTGATGCTTACCCAGAAGCGACACAGGCTCACTCTTCGTACTCGGGGGCCGCATACGAATGACGGGCCGTCGCGGTGAGGAGCCACGGTCATGAACGTCCCGGTTGCCTGCCACTACAGAATCGAAGTGCCGGCCTCCCCAGAGCGCATTCCCCGGATACGGCGTATCCTCGCCGCGCATCTGCGGTACTGGGGCCTCGACACCCATGTCACACCGGTCTGCAACGCGGTCCACGAACTCGTCGACAACGTCGTCCACCACGTCGACGGAGACAAGACGTGTGTGGTGGAGCTGCGCTGGACGGGCCGTCATCTCAACGCCTCCGTCTCCGACCTGGACCGCACGCTGCCGAAGCTGCACACCTCGTCCCCCACTCGGGGCGGGCTCGCCAAGGTCGCGATGCTCAGCGACAGCTGGGGCACGTGTGCGACGGACGGGGGAAAGGTGATCTGGTTCAGCCGCCGGGTGAAGGAAACCCAGCGTGTGCTGTCCGGTCCCCCGGTGCCCAAGCCGCCGGTCCGTGAGTTCAGGCCGATTCCGCTGGAGTCAGTGCCCGCCGACCGGTTCGACGCACCCGCCCTCCACGTGGAGGCCGTGCGGTGACACATCGATGTCCTTCCCCGCGACGACGTCTCCCGTGACGCACGGACCTGTCTCCGGGACCGTCACCGTGAAGCGCACCTGGCCCGAACCCTCGGACACCTGCACACTCTCCTCGGGGTGGCCGAGCTCGATGAGCGCGCCCGTGACCTGACGGGCGCTCGGTGCGGCGATCCTTCGGCGAATTCGAGTGCCCGGGCGATCCGGTCCGCGTGGGCCCCGCCCCTGCACGGGGCGGCGCCGCCCAGCGGCACCTGCTTCTTGAAGGCGTGGTTCTCCGCGTACTTGGGGTTCTCCGGCTGCGGGCCGTCCTCCGCGGCCTGCGGCGGGCTCTTCGCCGCCGGGCGACCTCGGCAACGCGCCGCCACGTCCTTGAACATCCGGTCGTGCCGCGCCGACACCGCCTTCTCGGTCTCCGCCCGGTCCTGTTGCGCGGAGGGCGCGGGGGAGCCGTCCGTCACCGGTGCGGGGTGCGCGGCCCGGTCCCGCAGCCGGCCGGCGCCACAACGAGGAGCATGGCCACCGCGGCGGTCACGCGACCGGTCGCCACGGCGGCGGGCGCGAGTCGGGCCGTCGCGGGCCCGGCGGGTGGCGCGGCCCGGGCCGAGTGGGGTCGTCGCACGGCGAGTTGCTCCGTTTCCGGTGGCTGTCGGTGGGCGGGACGATGGTCCGGCACCGGAGCGGACCGTCGCCCGAGTACGCGTACACAGGCGACGGTCGCGGGTCTTCACGCCGCCCTTCTGTCCTGCCGCTCCGCGGGGTGCACCGACGCGAGCAGCCGGAAGAAGTCCGCCTCGTTGCCCGCGAGGCCGACGGCGCGCAGGGCGTCGTCCACCTCCGCCATCGGGGCGGCCAGCAGCGGGACCGCGAGCGGCGCCTGCTGCGGATCTGCGAGCACGGCCCTGGTGGTCTGCAGCAGTCGCACGTACGCCTGGGCGGCGGCGAGCTCGGGATCGTTCATCTCGCGGTTCCCCTCGTCAAGGTGTCGGTTCGTCAAGCATGTCCCGAGCCACTGACAACGGGCCTTCGGCAACGACGAAGCCGGCGGCCGCCCAGGGGGGCGGACCGCCGGCCCGACGCCGTTGGTACTAGAAGACGCTCACGCCGTACACGCTGAGAGCCTCGGTGACGGGCTGGAAGAACGTGGTGCCGCCCGAGGAGCAGTTGCCGCTGCCGCCGGAGGTCAGGCCGAGGGCCGTGCTGCCGGAGAACATGGCGCCGCCGCTGTCGCCGGGCTCGGCGCAGACGTTGGTCTGGATCAGGCCGTGGACGATGTCGCCGCTGCCGTAGTTGACGGTGGCGTTCAGGCCGGTGACGGTACCGCCGTGCAGGCCGGTGGTGCTGCCGCTGCGCTGGACGGACTGGCCGACGTACGCGTTGCCGGCGCCGGTGATGTCGCGGTAACTGCCGTTGTAGAGGTAGACACGGCCGTCAGCCGCCGAGGGGTTGGAGTGGCGGATGATGCCGTAGTCGTTGGTCGGGAAGCTGGAACCGGCCCTGGTGCCGAGCACCGTCGTGTTCGAGGAGTTGGTGTACCAGGTGCTGCCGATGTTGGTGCAGTGACCGGCCGTCAGGGCGTAGTAGGTGCTGCCGCTGCGGACGTTGAAGCCGAGCGAGCAGCGTCCGCCGCCCGCGTAGATGGCCTGGCCGCCCGCGATGAGCTTGTTGAAGGTGCCGGGCGTGCGCTTGATCTCCACGGCGCCGGCGCGGTCGCCCGCCGCCTTCTTGATCTTGGTGATCTCGGCGGCGGAGACGGTGGAGTCCGCCGTGACGACGAGCTTGCCGCTCTCCTTGTCGGTGTACCAGGCGGTGCCGGGCACGTCGGCTCCGAGCACGGCGTCACTTGCCTGGGCGAGCTGGGCGGCTGTGGCCCGCGCCGAGTCGGCCGGTTCGGCCATGGCGGACGGGACTGCAAGCGCGGAGGCGGCCACGAGTGCGGACGCGAAGGCGATCAGCCGCGCGCCTCTCGAGACGCTGCCGAGGGGGGACAGGCGCTTGATGTTCACTACATCCTCCGGTGGGGGATCCGGGGCCCGCTGGGTGGTCGGGCCCGTCGAACGCCGGCTGCCGGAACGTGACGGGACGTGCTCCGTCATGAGCCTGACAACCGTTGCGCAACGAATCCTGGGCTCCGGACCGTTCCGCGACAAGATCGCCTTTCGGCCGCTCTACGCGCGTCCAGCGGGCCCGTGCCGCTGGGGCGCCGGGGGGCGCCTTCGAGTCCGCTCCATGGCCTCGGGTGCGAGGGGGCCGCGCCGGGGCGGCAGAGGCCGTCGGTGACCGTTGCGCAAAGCCCGTGGATCGTTTGCTGACGGGTGGTCAATCTGCCGGTGGGTCAGGGGCTGTACCGACGTTGCGGACGCGCTGGGGGACGCACAAGCGGAATGGGGCTTTTCGTTTTGGCTGCTCAGCGTCGACAGGGCTGACCGGCGGGTGATTCCTGTCTGGATCTCCCGTCTCGATTGCCCGCTGCAACGACGGCGGGCGGCCGCCTGCCCGTTGCAGTGGCTTGCGCACATCTGCCGTCGCCCGGCCGGCTCCTGTGTCGCGGCCGCGAAAGCGCCACGCGCGCCATCCTGGCCCGGCCCCAGGCCGAGACTCGGAGGCGAAGGCGACGGCACCACACGCCCCGGAGGCCCCGGACGCCACCCCTTTATGCCTCAATCACTCCCGTTCGACCGGCGTGAGCGGGTGGCCGAATCCCGACCGTCGTAACGTGACGCCATGTGCTGGAGCGCGACGGCCGATCTCACGGCCGGCATGGGCATCGCGGCGGTCGGTGTGGCCTGCGCGGCAGCCACCCTGCGCCGCCGCCGGCCCCGGGACCTGCCCCTCGCTGCCCTGCCGCTGCTGCTCGGAGCACACCAGATCACCGGTCGGTGGTGTGGCGCTCGGGCGGCGGGGCCGGCCCGGCCACCACCGTCTGGGCCGTCATCGCTCTGCCGGTGCTCGCCATGTGGGTGCCGCTCGGCGTCCTCGTTGCCGCGTCGCCGCCCGTGTGCGGCAGGCTCGTCGCTCCGGCCTGCGTCGGCGTGATCGTCGCAGCCCTGCTCGCCCTGCGGCTGGCCGCGGGAAGCGTGACCGCAGAGGTCCGCAGCCATACCGTCGGCTACGCCGTCGACCTCCCGTACGCCACGCTCCTCGTCGCCGCCTACCTCCTCGCCACCGTCGGTTCCCTGCCCCTTGCCGCGGACCCGGTACTGCGCCTGCCGGGCGTGCTCGTGGGGGCGGGCGCGGTGATGTGCTTCGCGCCGTCGCGCACGGAGTTCGTCTCCACGTGGTGCGCGGTCGCGGCAGTCGTCTCCGTCGGTCTGCTCGGCTGGGCGGTGCGGCCGCCGGCGGGTGTGCCTGCTGGGCGGGACCTTGCGGACTGACTGGTCGCGGCCCGGGGCGGGCGGATGCAGGCGCTCGCCGTGTCCGCCCAAAGTACGTGAACCTTGAACGTTCTTGCAGTCGCAGGGTATTCCGGGCCGCTACACCTTTCTCCATGTTCCGGCCGGAGCGCGTGTGGGTACCCGAGGGACCCCGCGGTCGGCCTCGGGCATCCGGCCCCGGTCCGCTCGCACCTGGAAGGCCGCCGGGTCAGGCTGGAGTGGTTGCGGAGACTCCACGGCGGCGCGCCGGGAAGCAGGAGCAGGACACGCGGGGACGACATTCCGAGAGGCAGGAATCACGGTGAACAGTGCACAGGAATCCGCGACGTCCGTCGCGGTGACGCTCAGCGACTGCTCCAGGGAGGACGCCGACGCCGTCTTTCGCGCCCTGAGCCGGTCGTTCGATTCGGACCGTGAGGCGGGTGACACTCCCCAGTACGTGTCGCACGGCCATATGTCCGTGTGGACCTCGCACTTCGATGTGGCCAAGCCTCACGGCGACGCGGAGCCGGTGCGGCTCGCGGCACCTGTGACGGCGGAGCTGCAGGGCGGCTACTGGGCGGTGGACCGGATGCAGACGACGCTGGCCGCAGCCTTCGACCTGCTGGAGGAGGGCATGGCCGCAGGCGACCAGGAGAAGGACGTCCAGCTGCGGCTCTGCAGTGGAGTCCACCAGGACGAGATCTGACGTCGGCGCAACGTCCACGTCCCCGTCGCGGCACAGCACAGGACCCGCCCCGGCCCGGCACAGGAGCCGCCCGGCACAGCACACGAGGAGGACCGTTCATGCCCATCGCCACCGTCAACCCCGCGACCGGCGAGACCCTCAAGACCTACGAAGCGCTGGGTCCCGAGGAGATCGAGCGACGTCTCGCCCTGGCCCGGTCCGCCTTCGAGCACCACCGCACCCTGCCCTTCGGTGACCGGGCGGCCCTGCTGAACCGGGCAGCCGACCTGCTGGAAGAGGACCAGCAGGACATCGCCCGGGTGATGACCACGGAGATGGGCAAGCCGATCGGCGCCGCCCGCGCCGAGGCGGCCAAGTGCGTCAAGGCCATGCGGTGGTACGCAGACCATGCCGAGAAGCTCCTGGCCGACGAGCATCCGCCGGCCGCCGACGTCGAGGACTCCGGAGCCGAACGGGCCACCGTCCGCTACCGGCCGCTCGGAGTGATCCTTGCCGTCATGCCGTGGAACTTCCCCCTCTGGCAGGTCGTCCGCTTCGCGGCACCCGCCCTCATGGCCGGCAACGTCGGCCTGCTCAAGCACGCGTCGAACGTGCCCCGGACCGCGCTGTACCTGGAGGACCTGTTCAGCCGTGCCGGATATCCGCAGGGCTGCTTCCAGACCCTGCTCGTCGGCTCCGACGCGATCGAGTCCGTCCTGCGCGACCCCCGGGTGGCCGCCGCGACACTGACCGGCAGTGAGGGCGCAGGCCGGGCCGTCGCCACCGTGGCGGGCGACGAGATCAAGAAGACCGTGCTGGAGCTCGGTGGCAGCGACGCCTTCGTCGTCATGCCGTCCGCGGACCTCGAGCGCGCGGTGAGCACCGCGGTGACAGCCCGCGTCCAGAACAACGGCCAGTCCTGCATCGCCGCGAAGCGGTTCATCGTGCACTCCGACGTGTACGACGACTTCTGCGACCGCTTCACGGCCGCCATGAACGATCTCACTGTGGGCGACCCGATGGACGAGGCCACGGACGTCGGCCCGCTGGCCAGTGAGCGGGGCCGCGAGGATCTCGAGGAACTCGTCGACGACGCCGTGAACCGCGGCGCGACGGCACGGTGCGGAGGCCGCCGGCCGAGCCGGCTCGACCGGGGCTGGTACTACGAGCCCACCGTTCTGACCGGCATCACCGAAGAGATGCGCATCCACCACGAGGAGGCCTTCGGACCGGTCGCCTCGGTCTACCGCGTGTCCGATGTCGACGAGGCCGTCGCCGTCGCCAACGACAGCCCCTTCGGCCTCAGCTCGAACGCGTGGACCCGCGACGACGCCGAGGTGGAGCGGTTCGCCCGGGATCTCGAGGCCGGCGGTGTGTTCTTCAACGGGATGACCGCCTCCCACCCGGCGCTGCCGTTCGGCGGCGTCAAACGGTCGGGCTACGGACGTGAGTTGTCCGGTCACGGGATCCGCGAGTTCTGCAACGTCACGACCCTGTGGCACGGCCGGCAGAAGGAGACCTGAGCATGGTGCAGTTCGGATACACGATGATGACCGAGCAGGCCGGGCCGCGGGAGCTCGTGGGCCATGTGGTCGCCGCGGAGAAGGCCGGCTTCGACTTCTCCGTCATCTCGGACCACTACTTCCCATGGCTGGCCTCACAGGGCCACGCCCCGTACGCCTGGAGCGTCCTCGGAGCGGCCGCCCAGGCCACGTCGCGCATTCCGCTGATGAGCTACGTGACCTGCCCGACCATGCGCTACCACCCGGCGATCGTCGCCCAGAAGGCAGCGACGGTGCAGCTGCTGTCCGAGGGCCGCTTCCGGCTCGGACTCGGCTCCGGCGAGAACCTCAACGAGCATGTCGTCGGTGCCGACTGGCCCGCCGCGCATGTGCGCCTCGAGATGCTCGACGAGGCGGCCGGCATCATCCGCAGGCTCCTCGACGGCGAGCACGTCACCCACCACGGCGCGCACTTCGACGTCGTCGACGCCAAGCTCTGGGACCTGCCAGAGGAACGGGTGCCGATCGGCGTCGCCGTGTCGGGCGACAAGGCGTGCGCGGTCGCCGGCCGGACGGCGGACCTGGTCATCGCCACCGAGCCGAAGCGGGAACTCCTCGATGCCTTCGACCGGCACGGCGGCTCCGGCAAGCCTCGCGTCGGACAGCTGCCCGTCTGCTACGACACCGACCGCGACGCCGCGGTGAAACGGGCGCACGACCAGTTCCGCTGGGCCCTCGGCGGCTGGCGGGTCAACGCGGAGCTCCCGGGACCCCCCTCGTTCGAGGAGGCCACCGCACTGGTCACGCAGGACGACGTCGCCGAGGCGATCCCCTGCGGTGACGACGTCGGCGCCTTCACCGAGGCGGTACGCCCCTATGCCGAAGCGGGCTTCACGGATGTCGCCCTTGTCCAGGTCGGCGGCGACCAGCAACAGCCCTTCCTGCACTGGGCGCAGAGCACACTGCTGCCCGCGCTGCGCGCACTGTGAGGTGGTGAGATGGGCGGCAGCGCGGTCATCGTCATCGACATGATCAACACCTACGATCATGCCGACGCCGACCTGCTGCTGCCCTCCGTCGAAATGGTGGTGCCTGCTGTGGTACGCCTGCTCGAGAGCGCGCGCGGCCAAGGGATCCCTGTCGTCTACGTCAACGACAACTTCGGCGAGTGGCGTTCCCACCACGGCGAGATCCTGCGGACCGCCCTGTCCGGCGACCACGCCCACCTCGTCGAGCCCGTGCAGCCCGACGAGAACTCGCTGTTCGTCCTGAAGGCCCGCCACTCGATCTTCTACGAGACGCCGCTGGCCTATCTGCTCAGCCAGCTGGACGTCCGGCACGTCGTGCTCTGCGGTCAGGTGACCGAGCAGTGCGTCCTGTACTCCGCCCTCGACGCCCACATCCGCCGCCTGGACGTGAGCGTGCCGCGGGACGCCGTCGCCCACATCCACGAGGACCTGGCGGACGCCGCGCTGCGCATGATGCGGCGCAACATGGCCGCCGAGATCGTCACCGTCGACACCGTGCGCTTCTGACCGCCGGGTCCGTGCACTGCCGGGCGGTGCCGCAGTCCTCGCCCGACCAGGTGTCGAACCGTCGCACCGGCCCGCCCTGAGCCGTGGGATGATGCCCGAGTACCCCAGGTATTGGAGGTCCGCGGGTGGCTGACTCGTACGACGCGGACCCGCAGGAAGCACCGTTGCCCCAAAGGGTGGCCGCATTGAAGATCCGTCCGATGACGGACCCGCCGGGAATGCATGTGACCGGCGAGGTCGTCCTGACCACGCACGACGCGTGGGAGCATGCGCTCGAGGACCTGGTCGCAGGTGAAGGCGACGTCCACCTGGACCTCGCCGGAGTGACGTTCGTCGACGTCGCGGGCGCATCCGCGGTGGCCGTCGCCGCCCAGCACCTCGGCACCGGACGACGCATGGTCCTGCAGAGGCCGCCGCGCACACTGCGCCGCGCACTGGAGATGTTCTGGTCGGATCTGACGGTGATCAAGGTGACGCGATGACCCGCGTCGCCGATCCGTTCGTCCACCCTGCGCTGTTCTACCGGGGCACCGAGGAGTATCTGGCCGGGACGGTGCCGTTCATCCGGGACGGTCTCGCCGCGGGCGCGCCGGCGGCGGTGGCGGTCCCCGGCAGCAAGCTCGCACTGCTGAAGGCGGCGCTGGGGGCGGACGCAGAGGCCGTGCACTTCGTCGACATGGAGGACGCCGGCCGCAACCCGGGGCGGATCATTCCCCGGGTCCTTCGAGCCTTCGCGGACGCCCATCCGACCGGGCGGGTACACATCGTCGGCGAGCCGATCTGGCCGGGCCGTACGCCGGTCGAGTACCCCGCCTGCGTCCAGCACGAGGCGCTGATCAACGCCGCTTTCCATGGCCGGAGCGTCACTATCCTCTGTCCGTACGACGCCGCAGCGCTCGATGCCGAGGTCCTCGCCGACGCGTACGCCACGCACCCGGTCGTCGTCGAGGGAGGCAGGCGCGAGCGCAGCGGCACGTTCGACCCCGACGGCGTCGTTGCCGCCTACAACCGGCCGTTGGCCCGGCCACCGCACGCCGACACCTTGATGTTCGACGCCGAACGCCTCCCCGACGCGCGGAACTTCGCGGTCGAACAGGCAAAGGCCCTGGGCCTGGCCGGCGAACGCCTGGAGGACTTCGCCCTGGCCGTCGCCGAGCTGACCACCAACAGCGTGGTGCACGGCGGCGGATCCGGCACCGTGGCGGTGTGGGCGGACGACGGCCAGATCCTGTGCGACGTCAGGGACTCCGGGCAGCTGAGCGACCCACTGGCGGGTCGCCGCCCGCCCGCCCGCGACCAGATCGGCGGCCGGGGCCTGCTGATGGTCCACTACCTCTCGGACCTGGTCCGCGTCCATACCGGCCTGGAGGGCACCGCGATCCGTTTCCACCTTGCGACCTGACGGCCCCAGGTGGCGGCCTCAGGGCGAAGCACCAGGTGACGGCATATGTGGAGGACGCTGCGGCTATCCTGTGGGGCGCGCGCCGACGCGCGTGCAGCATGCCCGGGAACCGGGTGAACCCCCCGACATGCCGGAGCCTTGTTCGGTGGCACGGTGGAAACGGAGCCGTCATGGACCAGCAGCACTTCGAGACGATCACCTCGTTCGTCGAGGACCGGCTCCGCCCGCTCTTCGACGCCGAGACCGGCAGCGACCACGGCTTCGGCATGGACGACGCCTCCCGAGCCCTGCGCGCACTGCGCGGCTCCGTGTCGAGCGCGGCGGCAGTCAAAGGGATCCTCGAACAGCGCCCCACGGCAGAGGCCGAGCTCCGACAGGTCATGGACCAGACCATCGCGCACAACTGGGACCAGCTGGTCGCCGTCGCGCGGCACTGGGAGGACCACCCCGACTTCCGGCCCGCTTTCAAGCGCGGCTCCTGGGACTTCGACACCGAGCCGTCGGGCACGGCCGCCGCGCAGGGCTGAGCGGCACCGCCCGGCTCACCGCAATGACGGCGTGCGACGGCCGGGCGGCACCGTGCCCAGCGCACCGTACCGCCCGGCCGTTCGGCGAGGGGCCGCCGGTCAGACGTTGGGGACCTTGAGCTTGTCCCAGCTCGTCCGGCCCGGAATGCCGTCCGCGTCGCTGCCCGAGTAGCCGAGCTTGCGCTGCCACGCGGCGTACGACTTGCGGTCGGCCTCGGACCAGTTGGGCCCGGGGCCCACCTCGTAGCGGCCGCAGCCCTCGGCCACCAGGCGCTTGCCCATCGCCGTGATGATGGCGCTGCGCCGGCCCACCTGGAAGAACGCCGCACCGGGAAACGGCTCGTACGTCGGAGCGGGCGGATCCGTCGGCCCCGGCGGCCTGCCGCCGAGCCGTTCCTGGATACGGCTGCGCATCGAGTCCATGGTGAACCCGCGCGGATCGACCTTCCCCGGCTGCCATTCCTTGTGCCCGATCACCGAGCGGTGCGTCCAGCCGTGGGCGCGGCAGATCGCGGCCGCCGCCTTCTCGATGGCCTCCAGCTGCGCCCCCGGCCACGGGTCCTTCCCGTCGCCGAGGTTGATGCATTCGAAACCGTAGAAATGGCGGTTGCCATCGGTGTTGGCCTCGTTGTCCGGCGGCAGCGTCGACTCGTTGATCACGGCGCGCAGCACGTCGTCGTCGCCGAGCCCGGCGTGGTTGGCGCGGCCGTTGCCCACGAGGTACACCGTGCCGTCCTTGGCGATCACCCCGTGGCAGAGCGGGCCGGGCAGGCTCGAGTAGCCGTTGTAGCAGAGCTCGACGGAGCTCGTGGTGCCCGAAGTCACGGTGTGGTGGATCATCACGCCGTTCACCGGCCCCCAGGGGCCCTTGTGGTTGCGGTTGTGTGTGCGCCAACTGCGGTGCTCGACCACTCGCAGTCCCTCGTTGCGTAAGGCCCTGAGCAGTTTGTCCGCGGACAGAGGCGTTGCCATCGTGGTGCTCCTTCCCGGGAGACGGTCAGTTCTCGGGCCGTCCCTGATCGATTTGCCCGGTGGCGGGCCCGGCCGAACTCCCGGCGGCGGAACGCTCCGCCGCGACGGCCTCCTCCTCCGCGCTCGCCTCCGCGGCGAGCGCCTCCGCGTCCGCCGCGGGGATCGGCGCAGCCAACGCTCCGAAGACCAGGCGGAGATCGGCCACCGACCCTTCGCCGAGCACCCACGCCAGTGGTGCGTGGTGCACCCGGACGCCGTGCGGGGAGCGCAGCAGCGGGCGCCGGGCGGCGTCCGTCGGCCACTCGACACTGCCCGTCGCCGTCCGCGCCGGCACCGTCCAGAAGTCACCGCTACGGTAGGTCCGTCCCGGCTCGAAGTACACGAACACCCCGTCCTCCAGGGGCAGCCAGGTGCCCTCCTCGATCCGCAGCGCGCCGCCCCGCACCTTCGGCGCGCCGCCCTTGGACCGGGCGGAGCCCGCAGGGCGGGAGCCGGGGCGGTGGTCCCAGCGGCGGAGGTACGGGTTCAGTCCGGGACGGCGGCCCACCGAGGGGGGCGGTTCGGCGGACAGGCGCACCCGGCGTCCGGGCCAGTCGAGTTCCTCGATCCTCAGCAGCGGCAGGGGCTCCCGGCGGCTGGTGTAGGCGGTGTCGACGAGCTCGACCCAGTCGCCGACGTTCAGATCGAGCTTGTCGTCGCTGCCGAGCGACGCCAACTGCGCCCAGGTACCGTCGAGTTCATCGACCGGGAAGGTCACCGAGCCGTTCTCCCTCGACCACTTGAACGTCGAGTCCTTCGCCGCGCCGCCCTCGTGGATCTCCACCCGGTACAGCTGGTTCTCCGGGCCGCGGTAGCGGGCGTCCGGCTTCACCAGGCACGGGTCCTCGTCCGCGTGGTCCGGCCGCTCGCTGCGTGCGGCCAGCCGGGCCGTCGGCGCCTGCGCCGCCGCCCACTTGTCGAACGCCTCGCGCACCTGGTCCTTCGTGGCGCCGTCCGCCACGTCCAGCTCCGAGCCGGGCACGGGCACTACCTGCCACACCACCTTCAGCCTGGCGGCCGTGTCGGGCATCGCGGAGCCCAGGGCCACCTCGCGCAGCAGCGGATCCTCCGCCGCGGTGACCGTCCGTTCCCACACCTTGAGGCAGGCCAGATAGGGGAACTGGGTGGGCAGCCGGTCGCCCGGACGCTCGGGGTCGCGATAACCGTCGGGCTGGTCCCAGTACGTCCAAGTGGCAGGCGGCTCCGTGGTGTTCGGGGTCGCCTCGTCGGTACCGCCGTCGTCGACGACGGGGACGCCGGGCGCCGGGCGGGTCGCGTCGACGAGGATGCCGTCCACGTAGTAGCGGCCGGCGCCGATGGACAGGTCGTCGAGCTCCCGGCTGCCGCCGAGGAAACGCACCTCGAAACCGGCCGTGCCGCGCGGGCCGCCGTGCGCGCCGATCAGGTCGGACGCGAGGGTACGGGCCTGGTGCAGCTGGATCGCCGCCTGCTCGTTGGCGTCCGCGTCCAGCTGGACACGGCCCTGCTGCGCGACCACCGCCGAGTAGTGCCGGTCCGGCCGGAAGGTGTCACGGGAGATGTCAGCGTGCATGAGGAGGGGTCCCCCTAGATGAGATTCGCCAGTCGGAAGAAGGTGGTGTCAGGTGACGGGGATGATCCCGGCGTCCGTCCCGGCCGGGGTGTACTCGGCGAGCCGGGCCCGCAGGCTGTCCTCGCGCTGCGGCTCGTACAGATCGTGGAAGACGCCCATCTGCGAACCGTCGTCGGCGCCCCGCCGGATCTCGTCGGGGCAACCGTCCGACAGCCGGCCGTAGTCGGGAGTGCCGTACCGCTCGCCGGCCAGGAGCGGCCGCACCGGCGGCGCGCCGTCGTTCCCTGCGAGATCCGGTTGGCACCGATGGCGGCGGGGTGTGCGCGAGCCGGGTGGAACGTACGAGAAACGCAGACAGCCGACGCCTCGCCGGGCCACCCGCATCCGGCCGGTGAAGATGCTGTTCTCGCCGATCTCGACCGCGTGCGTGTGCACTTCGCCGATGACCGTGGTGCGGTACGCGTGCAGCACCGCGTGCGCGTGACGGCAGTCGGGGGCCGACAACGCGGCACGGTCGTGGCCCGTGGCGTCCAGGATGCTGTCCCGGATGTGGATGGGCAGCGGATCGTGGTTCACCTCGTCGCCGATCACCTCGATCGTGCCGAGGATGCTGCGCTCGATCTGCACGCACGCCGTGGTCCGGTCCAGGACCAGGCTCGGCTCCTCGGGGGAGTGCGGATCGCACTCCGGCTCCAGCGACCAGCCGGGCACCAGACTGCAGTGCCGCAGCACCACCGCGCCGACCGGACCGCTGACGTTGAGCCCCCGGCCGGTGACGAGCAGACCGTCCAGCACGATCCGCGGCGCGTCGGGGCCGGGGCCGCAGTCGTCCTCGCGGGCGCGGATGTTGAGGGCGTCCGGCCGGTTGCTGTACCAGTCGAGCAGCCGGATCACCGGACGGCAGCCCTCGGCGGCCCGCAGCTCCAGCCGGTCGCCTCGCTCCAGGTCGAAGTCCAGCTGCTCCTGGTAGGCCCCGCTGTGGGTGATCTCGATGACGCCTTCCGGACCGCTGCGCCCGGCCCGCCGGTCACCGCGCCACTGCTCGTACGCGTCCATGATCCGCTGGAAACGCTGCCCCGGGCCCACCCGGTAGAACTCCGCCGCCGGCGAGGTGTCGCGCTCGCGCGGGTACTCGCCGCCGCCGATGTCGTCGCCGAACGCGTGGTGGTACGTGACCCACACCCCTTGCCGGGGCGCCGTGCGCGAACCGAAGGCGATCCGCCCGAGCACCGGGTCGACGGCCACCTGACCGCGCCGGGGCCGGTAGCGCCACTGGGAGAGGTCCGCCACGACGAGGTCGGACATCGGCACCGGCTCGTCCTGGCCGTCCCGCCGGATGGTGAAGCTCTTGCCCGGCCCGTAATGGTCGGCGAGCCGTTCGCTGAGCTGCCGTCGGCGGATGTACGCGGGCACGTTGTCGATCGTCGCGATGTGCGTCGCCGACGGCTCCGGCACCGGCCTGGTCACCAGCGGGCTGTCGTTGCCGAGGATCGAGAACGTGTACAGGCTCCGCGCCCGGTCGATGCAGTACGCCGGCGCACGCGTGACCTGGTACGGCTTCAGCCGCCACACGAACAGCCCCACGCCCGCGGGGGACCAGCCGCCCTGCCGCCGGGCGGAGCCGGCCCTGCGCACATCGACCGACCGGGCGGCCGTGCCGAACGGGCCGCCTGCCAGGTCGAGTCCGCAGCCGTCCCGTACGTCTGCCAGCCGGCCGCGCTCCAGCCGGCGGGCATCGGCCGCGGCCGTGCTCGAGCCGTACAACCTGACCGGCTGCTGGTGGGCGACCAGCCGGGAGAACTCGACCGCGCGGGCCGGCCAACCCGCGACCTCCTGCGCCAGCTCCTCCAGCAGATGCAGTGTGCCCTTGCGGCGCCGGTTGGCGACGGTCCGGGCCACGTCACGGCGCGGCGCGAGCGCCTCGGCGAGCCGCCTGCGTGACTCGTCCTCGCCCGCGTCGCCCAGCCCTTGGGCCGGCACCCGTTCGTAGCCGGGCAGCGGGGTGTGGCCCACCAGATCGCCCAGATACGGCAGCACCCAGGGGGCCGCGGTCTCCACGAACAGGTCCTCGTAGCCCTGTTCCACGCCGTCGCGTACCCGGTCGACCTGCTCGGCGATCACCGCGAGGAGGGCGCGCAGCGGCTCCCCGTGCTCGGCGTCGCGGAGCCGGTGCCACTGCGGCAGCAGCTCCGCGAGCCCGTCCGGTTCCCTGCTCATGCCGTGACCTCCGTCAGAATCAGCGTGTCGGCGACCTGCGGTGTCAGCAGGGCGAGTTGGGCGGGCCGGATGCCGCGGAAGACGAACACCGCGCGCCCTTTCTCCAGCGGGCGTGTGTCGGTGATGTCCGGGTTGAGCCGCAGCAGCTCGGCGAGCGGGATGCCGTTCCGACCGGCGACGGCGGTCAGCGTCTCGCCCTCCTCCGCGGTGACGCGGTACACCACTTCGTCGTACTCGGCGAGCCGCGCGCCAACCGCGGTCCGGGGCTCACCCATCCGGTCCGCGAGACCGGCCAGCTCACCCGGGGTGACCGAGGCGGGCACCCCCTCGAACAGGTCCACGTCGACGAAGTCGACCCCCGGCACCCGGTGGGCGCTCGCCATCACCTCCGACAGCCGCGCCGGACGGCCCAGCTCCCTGCGGCCCGGCCCGAACTCCCGCAGCAGAGCCTGCCGCAGCCCGGGTTCGACCACCTGCCAGCTGTGGTCCGGGGTGACCTTCACCTTCGCCGCCAGCAGCAGGAGGACCAGCTCGCGGACGTCCACCCGCACCGGCAGCCGCGCGTCGCCGTACTGGGCGAGCGACGACCGCAGAGCCCGCAGCACGTCGGAGTCGCCTGAGAGGGGGATGTCGTCGACGCCTGACACCGTCACGTGCAGCACCCGGCGACGCCCGTCGAAGACCTCCCGCGCCACGGCGCGGCCGATGCCCGCCCGGGAGCGCGCGAAGTCCTCATAGTCCCGCACCGACACCAGCCGGTCGAGCGCCGAGACGGACAGCGGGATCGTGCGCCGGGTCAGGCCCGGCCCGTCGGCGTCCGCGCCGCCCGTCGCCGCCTGCGGGTTGGTGACACCGGTGACGCCGAGCGGGCGGGTGACGGCCTGGGTGATGCGGTTCGCCCGCACGTTCGCCGCCCGGCCCGTGCCGAAGCGGTAGCGGGCCCGGACGTTCTCGCTGCCGCTGGGCAGCCGGGCGCCGTGCACCCCGTCGCCGAACGTCACCGTGGGACGGCCGTCGCCGGTCGTGCCCGTCACATAGACGCGGTCGCGGGGGCCGCGCCCCGCGAGACTGTCCACCTCGTGCCACAGCAGGCCGTCCACGCGGACCTCCAGCGCCGGTTCGGCGCCCAGGGGATTGTCGGCGGGCAGCCACGTCAGCGGCGACTGCCACAGGGCGAACGTCTGATGGGCGCGATCGGCGTCGCCGCTGCCGATCGGTTCGTCCCTGCTCTCCCCGTGGGTCGCCGCCACCACGTTGCCGAGCACGCGAACCGTGTCGCGGCGGTAGCGGTAGGCCAGATCGGTGGTGAGCGTCAGCCTGGTGTGCACGTGATCGCCGGGCAGCAGCGGGTCCACGACCTGCTCGACGCCGGCGACGACGACCACCTCGGTGCCCGTGATCCCCGACCCGGTCGCCGCTCCCGGCAGCACGTCCGCACGCTCGCCCGACACCACCAACTGCCGGCCGGGCCGCAAACCGTCGTACAGCTCGGCCAGTTCCAGCTCGTTGCCGTGGACGTCCTCGCCCAGCGGCTCGTCGGCGAGCCGCAGCGGCTGACCGCCCGCGTGGACGGTGGCGTCACGGATGTTGGACAGCAGCACGTCGTGCTCGTCCAGCCAGGGGTCCGCCAGCGTCAGCTCCGTGCCCC
Organism: Streptomyces sp. NPDC027962; assembly: GCF_055566095.1. Taxonomy (NCBI): domain Bacteria; kingdom Bacillati; phylum Actinomycetota; class Actinomycetes; order Kitasatosporales; family Streptomycetaceae; genus Streptomyces; species Streptomyces sp. NPDC027962. The sequence continues at coordinate 37,864 of NZ_JBVHTA010000035.1, read as the reverse complement.
GGCCCGTGACGCCGAAGTCGGTGTACACAGCGGTGCGCACCGCGGTGACCCTGGTGGTGACGAAGGCGAGCTCCGGGTCGCCGGGAATCCCGTCCGGCGGTGCCTGCCCCTTCCGGGGACGCTCCACGGCGACCCAGCTGCCGACCGTGATCGAGTCCTGGACGGAGTCGAGCGCGAGGACGTGCCGATTGGCCGGTTCCGGGACCGTGGCGATGCCGATCTCGACGTTCGCGGGCTCACTGCCCACCGTGTACCGGACCGTCAGCTCGTGGTCGCCGTGCCGGATCTGGTGGTGCTCGCCGGGCGCCAGCAGCCAGCTCTTCGTCTCACCGTTGTGCACGGCCACACGGACGCGGCCGTCGTCGCCCGGTCGGGACACGAACAGCGTCCGCTCGGGCAGACCGTCCTCCAGCCGGGCGGTGACCCCCGGCTCCTGCGAATCCGCCGGACGCCGGCTCAGCCAGCTCAGGTCATGGTCCTGGCCGGCCCGGGTGCGCAGCGTGATCCGCCCGGGGCCCAGGTCGAACGACTTCTCCGACGGCAGATTCTGCGAGAGCTGCACCGACGAACCCGTCTCGGTGTGCTGGAACTCGGCGCGTACCGGAACCCGCCCCGCCGGGTCGTAGACGACCCGCATCGACGTCAGCGCCGCACCCGTCAGCGGCCAGTCCGTCTGCCTGATCACCCGGCCGCGGGCGTCCTGCACCGGCCGCAGCGGGGCGGTCGAACCGAACGGGGCCGCCCGCACCCGCATCGCCAGCAGCTCGTGCAGCAGGGGCTGCGGCGCCGGGGCGGCCTGCCGCCACGCCGGGTAGAGGACGTCCGCCACCCGCGGATCCAGTGCCGACAGCAGCTGCGCCCCCAGGTCCGAGCCCGGCGCCGACGCAGGGCGGATGCCGCCCGAGCGCGCTCCCGCACCGAGCCGGACATTCCTGGTGCGCAGCGCGGGGAGTACGTCGCCGAGCGCCTTCAGAGCGGAGGCGCCCGGCGACAGCCGCGCCTGATCGGGCGGCGCCGGGCGGGACGGCTCCAGGTCGGCGGCCCGCTCGCGCAGATCGCCGACCACCGCCTCCAACTGCTCGAACCAGGCGGCCACATCCTCGTGGGCCGCGGACACGGCCTGGGCCTCCGCCAGCCGTTCGTGCGGGCCGGTGAGGCGAGCGGCAAAGGCGGCGGGCGACTTGACCGAGTCCAGATCCGCCCGCAAAGGGGCCAGCACCTGGGCGTCGAACTCCTCGATGTACCGGCTCACCGGACGCGGGTTGGGATTGTCCGGGGCCGGCTCCCCGTCCTCTACCTCCCGCTCGTCCTCGGTGATCCACTCCCGCAGTTCGTCGACGATCTCGCTCAGCATCGGCGGCGCCGACTGCGGCAGCCCGATCACGGTGACGTCGTCGTCCCGGTCGACCCGCAGCCGGGCGACGGTCAGGAGCCGGTGGTCGCCCTGTGTGGCGGCACGGCCCGCGTCACTCCCGCCCCGTTCACCGCCGAAGACGAACAGCAGCCGGTCCCCGGTGTTCAGCGCCGACGCCGTCCCCGCGATCTGGATCTGCGAGCGCCGCGCGAGGTCGGCCGGGACGAGCAGCGACGGCCTGCGCCGCCGCACCGCCAGTTCGTTCCACGACGCGCGGGCGGTGAGGTCCTCGCTCGTCTCGAAGACCTGCGACTGCTCGTCGGACGTCGTCGGCACGCTGTTGCTGCGTGCGCCCCGCGGAATCACCACGGAGACCTCGGCCTCCCGCGGATCCCGGTCCAGGGTGTACGCGAGATGCGTGTCGGCGGCGACACCCGGACGGGGCCGGTGTCCCACCAGCCGCCCGAGCAGCGCCAGCGAGCGGTGCTCGTTCGCCGTGCGCAGGTACGCCTCGTCAGCGTTGCGCTCCGAGTGGAACGTGAGGAGGTCCCCGACGACCGCCCACGACTGCAGCAGCCCGATCGCCGGATCGTCGGGCGTACGCACCGTCAGGCCCCGCAGCGCCGGATGGGCGGGCGAGGCCAGCCGGTCCAGCATGGCCGCCAGGAACGAGCCGTAGTCGCCGACCCGGTAGTCCAGCGACGTACGTCCGGGCGGGTTGTGCAGGGCCGTCGGGGCGTGGCGCTCGTCGTGGCCCCCGCAGCCGCACCCGCACACGCCGTTCATCGCACACCTCCGCCGAGCTCGATGGACAGCCGCCCGTTCTCGGGCCGGTCGGGGTCGTTGTCGCAACGCGCGATCTCCAGCGGGCCGAGCCTCAGCACGCCTGCCTCCAGTGCCGTGTCGTCGAAGTCATCGGTGTCGTACGCGGTGTCCGGCCGCCCCGCGTCGAAGAGCCGCGCCAGGCGGGTCACCCGTACGCTCTCCACGCCCTGGACGGCCGCCGCCGCGGCCACCAGGCGGCTCAGCCGCACCGGTTCGCCGAACGTGAGCGCGTCCGGATGGAAGAAGCCGAGCCGCCCGTCGGGCAATCGTCCGCGGCCCAGCAGCCGGTACAGTTCGGCAAGGATCTGCCCGTGCTGATGCCCCGGCGCGGCGCACACCGCGAGCGCGATGTCGAGCGGGACGACCCGTGCCGGTCCGACCACCAGGTCGTGCCCGATGCGCCGGCAGCTTTCGAGCGCGTACGACACCGAGTCGAGCAGCTCCGCGCCCGGCTCGCCGGCGCCCAGCGCGTCGACCGCCACATGCGCCTCCTGCACACTGCCCGTCCAGCGGATCTCCGCCGCCGCCCGCTGAACGCCGGGCAGGCCCGAGGCGAGGGCCGCGTAGTCCGCCGCAGTCACCGCCCGCATCCGGGTGCGCTTCAGATCGAGCGGGGCGAGCTGACGCACCCGCTCCAGCGGCTCCGGTTCCGTGCCGCCCACGGCGGGCAGCGGATTGCGCACCCCCGCGACCGGCAGCGGATCGCCCGCCTCGGACGCGCCCGGGTCGCGGCACAGCACCAGATGGTGGATCGCCTCCGCGCCGACATTGCCCGCCGTGCCGCCGCCGAGCCGGTAGTGCAACTCGAGACGCGTGCCGGGCCGGGGCCTGGCTCCGTGCCTGCCGTCGCCGAAACGCAGCGCGATCCGCCCGTCGTCCTCCAGTTCGCCCACGACGTGCCGGTCCCTGGCGCCGCTCGCCAGCAGATCCCGCCGCGGCGTCCACGCCTGTTCGCCGTCCGTGACGCGCACCGCGGGCAGCGCCTGGCGCGGATCCTGGGCCAGGGCGGACGCAGGGCCGCGCAGTTCTGCCTCATCCGGGTGCAGCCCGCAGGCGTACGCGGGCCCCCAGGTGTGCGCGATCTCCCACGCGATGTCCCCGCCGAGCACCGCGCCCGCACGCGCCCTGGCCGTCAGCACGCCGAGCCTGCGCAGCTTCGCCGCCAGCAGCCGCTCACTGCGGTGCAGCAACTCCCGCAGCGCACGCACCGGGTGGCGGCGAAGCTCGAACCGCTCCAGTACCTTCAGCCCGAACAGCACGGTCAGTTCGGCGATCTCCTCCTCCGTCAGCCCGTCGCAGTCACGGGCGCTGCGCCACAGCTCCACCAGCCGCTGCCGCACCCGTGCCCGTATGCCCGCCAGCCGGACGGCCTGCCCGGCACTGACATGGGCGGGCAGCGGGAACGGCACGCACTGGACGACGGGGGAGCGCTGCAGCCGGGGACGGAACCGAGGCCTGATCCCCGGGTACACGACCTGCGCCAGCAGCGTCTCCAGCGCCTGCGCCTGCTCGTACGAGGTGCCGGGGACCACCTTCTCCCTTCGCCGTCCCGCCAGTTCGAGGCCGAGTCCCGCACGGACCGTCTCCGCCTCGCCGACCACGGCGGCCAGCTCCCGTATCTGCTCGGCGGTGAGGAGCCGGCCGTGCCGGGCCCCGTCGAGCCGTGCCGTGATCAGGTCGGCCGTGGCGTTGCCGGCGTCCGGATCCCAGCAGCCGAAGCCGGACGGGTCGCAGGAGCCGAGCACGGCCGGATCGGGCGGTACCGTCACCGTCTCCGGCGACGTGCCGCAGAACGTCAGCGACCGCCCGTGGTCCACCAGCGCCACATTGGCCCGCGCCACACTGACATCGCCGACCGGTTCGCAGTCACGGCCCGCACGGGCGGCAAGGCACACCGGGAACGCGGGCGCGTCCTCGGCGGCCCAGGTCACCTCCAGCACCGGCTGGTCGCACAGCGCGTCGACGACCGGGGTGACGGAGGTGAGCCGTACGGCCTGTCGGTGCGCCGGGTCGGCGTCCCCCGGCGTTCCGGAGCGCGGCCCGCGCACCTCCTCGATCAACAGCACGTCCCCGGGCCGCAGCCGCAGCTTCCGCGTGGTGCACTCCTCGTCCGCCCACTCGTCGCGCAGGCTCGCGGACGTGGCACCCGTCGGCAGCGAGCACACCTCGTCGCCCCACGTCCAGAAGCGGATCGTGTTGTGTTCGGGGCGCAGGACCAGCGGCTCGCCCGCCACCACCGGCTCGAACACCTCGACGGAACCGCGTTCCCCGAGAACGGCCAGGTCACGGTCCTCGATCACCGCGCCGATCTCGGGACGGTCCCGCGGCCCCAGCGTGCGGACGTCGACGGCGGCGAACCGGAACGTGCCCGGCAGCAGCGTCAGCTCCCGCGCCACCTCCACCGTGACGAAGGCGCGCGCATTGCAGCCGTCGTGCATCGGATAGTCGATCAGCCGCACATGGCGCCGCACGGAAACCCGGCGGCGCGCCGTGTCCAGATAAGCCTCCGTCGCCACGGCGTCCTGCTGGTAGCTGATCCGGTCCCCGGTGTGCGCCAGCAGCTCCACCAGCGTCATTCCGAGATCCGCCGGGTTGCGTTCCACCCAGCCGGGGGTGGTCAGCGCCAGCCGGTCCAGGATCAGCCGGCGGATCGAGTCGTAGTCCCGGGCGGTGTAGTCGATGACCGGCGCCGCGCCGGGTGCGTGCGCCGGCTCCGGCGGCCGGCCCGCCATCTCGTCCTTGCAGTCGAACGGCGTCGGGCAGCCGGCACGGAAGTCGAACCCGGCCGAGAAGTACCGCTGGTCGAATCCGGGGAACGGCTCGGTTCCGGGACGCCCGTACGGGTCCGTGTCCACGACCGAGAGCCGGTAGCGGCTCGTGTCCCCGGACCGGTCCAATGTCACCAGCAGACGGTCGTCGAGTTCCGGGTCCTCCTCGCGCTCCACGGCGACGTCGACGGCCTCGATGCCGGTGATCCGGCGGCCGCCGTCGACACGGATGTTCTCCGGGCCGAGTCCGTGCGGAGCCTTGCCGAGGAACGTGACGGTCAGCGTCAGCCCGTCGTCACCCACCTCCACGGCGTCCACGCCGCCGAGCTGCGCGGCCCGTACCCTGCCGCGCCTGCCGCCACCGCCCCGGACGCCCTCGTGCCTGCCGTCGCCGCGCGTGCCGTCCCCGTGCCTGCCGTCCCCGCGGCGGGCGTGTTCCTCGCTCGTGTTGCTCATGCGGGGGCGCTCCCTTCGAACACCTCGTCGCGACGGCTCTGGGTGGAGCGCACCACGTAGCGCAGATACACCCGGACCACGTTCTCCTCACTCACCACGTCCAGCGCCTCCACCTCGATCAGATCGCCCAGCCAGCGCTGCAGCGACGCCTGCACGGACAGCTCGAGGGCGGAGGCCAGCTCGGGACTGTTGGGCGTGAACACCAGGTCGAGCAGCCCGCAGCCGAAGTCGGGGCGCATCACACGCTCCCCGGGGCTGGTGAACAGCACCTGCTCGACCAGGTCCCGCACATGCGCGTCGTACGAGACGTGTGCGGTGCGCCCACGCCGGTCGGGGCGGAACGGGAAGGCGATGTCGCCGCGTACGGTCCTCATCGGCACATCACCCCCTGCCGCGCCGCGAGGACGACCGGCGGGCCCTGCGGAACAAGGGCCGCACCGAGACAGACGGCCCCCGTGGTGTCCAGCAGCACCGGTTTCCCGTCCACGAGCACGCCACCCGCGTGCGGACTCCACCGGACGGAGGTGCATGGGTGCGGCACCCGGTCGACCGTGTGCGTGCAGCCCGACACGGCGAACGTGTCGGACGCGGTGTGAACAGGCAGCCCGTCGATCCGCACGGCACTCGGCGCGGACGTGGCGAAGACGCGCCCCCCGTGCGGGCAGTGGAGCGCGGCTGCGGCGCTGACGAAGGTCCCGGTGTTCCCGGAGTGTCCGGACAAGACTTCTCTCCCCCTGGTCGGTTACTGCTTCTTCGGCACGATCAGCCGGCCGTCGTTGATGTCGACCTCGCCACCGGTCAGCAGGATCGACGCGCCCTGCCCGTTGGCGATCGTCACGCCCTTCTCGTCGATCTGGATGTACGCCCCGGTCGCGGCCTGGAGCCGGATGCCGTTGCCGCCGGGCACGTCGCCCATCACGAACTTGTGCCGGTCCGAGGTCTGGATCACCACGTTCTGGTGTGCCGGCCCACCGGTCAGCGCGTCCGGCGGCAGCTCGGCACTGTCTCCGTACCAACAGCCGGTCCAGACGGGGTAGCTGGGGTCACCCTGCTCGAACTCCACCCATACGCCGGCCCCGGCCGAAGGAACCACGTACTGCCCGGACTCCCGTCCCGTGAACGGCAGGCACGGCAGCGCCCACGTGGACGTCTCGTCGCCGAGCACGTCCGGCACCTTGACCGTGACACGGCCGATCCGCAGCGGATCCTCGTTGCTCACCACCCGCCCCCGGAACTTGCCGAGAAACCGGTTGTTCGGTCCTGCAGCCATACGAAGTTCTCTCCCTGGTCCTTGCCTTTGCGGCTCACGGCCGTACGGTGGGGCTGCGGGCGATCAGGCCCTCGCGCGACAGCGTGAAGTTCTGCTGGTACGAGCCGGGCCTGATGTTGTGCGTCACCGACTTCACGTAGTAGTCGCCGTCGTACGTGACCCCGGCGCCGCGCACCCCGACCAGCTCGCGGGGCCGCAGGATGTAGCCGTGCCGGTTGACGTCCAGCGACCCCGAGCCGGAGACGGAGTCGGCCGACACGGCCGCCCGCGCCAGCAGCTCGGCCCTCGCCTGCGCCGACTCCTTCTTGGCCGTGCCCGACAGCGTCCTGCGCTTGAGGGCGGGAGTCGCACGGCGCCCCAGCGGAGGGCGCAACGGCCCGATGTCGGGCTGCGGCAGCAGCACGGTGTCGCGGGTCGCGGGATTCTGCACGCGTGCCTGGGGCTCCTCGCGGGCGGTTCCGTCGTAGGCGAACGTCAGCTGGTCGACGGTGGAGTTGGCGTCCATGTTCACGTTGAGGGCGTGCTGACGCTCCCCGATGCGGATCTCCGGCCCCCACACGGCGGTGGAGTGACCAGGGCGGGGCCCGGGCTCCAGACAGAAGATGTATCCGTTGGCGCGGGCGAGTTCGTTGACGTAGCTCAGATCCGTGCCCGTCTGGTACTCGACCCTCAGCTGCTCCCGCGGCGGCTGCTCGATCTTCTCCTGGAACACCCGGGACTCGATGCCGTAGTCCGCGTACTTGGCGAGGATGCGGGCCACCCGCTGGGACGGCCGCAGATTCGGATAGCGGTCGGTCCGCTCCTCCAGATCCATCAGAACCGTGAGATCCTCGCCGGTCACGGTGAGGGTCGAATGCCCGGGCTGATTGCTCGCGCCGACCTCCTGCCGCACGATCAGCCCGTCGAGCAGCACGACGGCCGTGCCCCTGACACTCACGGTGAGAATGACCCGGGTCTTCGGGTCGAAGAACCCCTCGGGGAGCAGTTGGCGCGACAGGGCGCCCTGCTTGGTGAGGTCGAACGCGATCTGGAACCCGCTGCGTTCACCCGCGGTCGTGGTGATCTGGGCCGACAGCAGAGCCTCCGTCACCTCCGGCGGAACCGGCCGGGTCAGCTGCGGGCCCATGTGCAGGGTGACGTGGATGGGCCCACGCCCGACGGGCTGATCAGGCATACCGGTCTCCCGGCGCCGGGAACCCGCCGGCGTGCGGGATCTCGATGACGTGGCCGGCCTCCTCGGTCAACTCCTGCGGATCCAGTACCGGGTTGGCGTCAGCGATCTGCCACCACTGGCCCGGGTCGCCGAAGTACCGCTGCGCGAGCAGGTCCGGCCGCTCGCCGCTGCTGACCGTGTGCGGGGCGCTCTCCCCGGTCGCTGCCTCCGCCAGCGGTGGCAGCAAGCGGCGTTTGGCGTACCGCACTTCGGTCCCGTCGGGCAGCCGGTGCACCCCGATCTCCACGTCGTGGTAGCGGCTGGAACGGGGATAGGGGTGGGCGCCGGGTATCGCGTCCAGCGCGTTCTCGTACGGCTCGATGCCTGCCATGTCCGCTGCTCAGCCCCTTCCCGGCCCGGCGTCCCGCCCGGCCAGCCCCAGCGCCGCGAGCCCGCCGCTGCGCGCGGCCCTCGCCAGGCGCTCCTTCTGCGCGAGATGCGCCATGTACAGATCCGCCCCGCGGTGCCCGGCCGGCAGATCACTGACGCTGAGCACCTTCATCCCGATGCTCAGCGAGGCCCGGATCGGATTCAGATTGACGTCGAACGCGGATTCGTTGATGGACAGCTCGGTCAACCGCACCGGCATGACGCGCTTGCTGCCCCAGGTGAAGAGGGTGAGCGGCATCTCGATCGGACTGATCTCGATGGTCCCCTTCTTCGTCAGCCGCGAGGCCTCCAGGAGCTGCGCGGTGGTCGGCTGCACGAGCATCTCGAGGGTGGCCAGCTCGGGATGGATCCCGTCGGGAGCCGGGACCTCGAACTGATCGGTCGCGTCGATCTCGGCCGTGAACTTCCACGTCTCCTCGGCGGGCCCCTTGAGCCTGAGCGCCTCGTTCCTGTCCCCTCCACTTCCCCCACCACCCCCGCCCCCGGCATCGGCCGCACCGCCGGCGGCCTGGGGGGCGAGGGAGCGCTCGAGGGTGTCGGGGTTGAACTGGAGGACGATGATGCGCTGGGGGGTGCCGCGTTCGGGGTCGACGACGACGATGCCGGAGCGGATGGGTTTGGGTATGCCGGCGTAGCGGGTCATGACTCGATCACCCCACTCTCTGCCAACTGTTCGAGTGCGAGCCCCGCTTCACGGGCAACCTGGGTGTCCGGGTCCTCGTCCGCGAGACATCGCAACGCGTTCTTGAATTCGGGCCAGGCGGCATAAACCATGGCCCACAGAGCAGCCCGGCGCACGGCGGCGTCCTTGTGCTGTGACGAGAAGACGAGGTGCTCGACGATGGGCTCCACTGCTTGCAGGGGTGCCCCGGCTCCCAGCCGAAGAGTGGCTCGCGCCCACCCGGCCGGGTACACGTGGACGTAACAGTCCTCGAGCAGCTCGTCGACGGTCCAGACTGCAAGACCCGTCTCGATAAGGGACAGTGTCGCTTCGGCTGCCGACCGATCCTCGTGCGACACGGCCAGGTAGCGGACGTCGGCGAATTCATCCACCACGTAGTGTGCCGATCCAGTATTTCCCGTGTCCCACTTGGCTTCGTAGAAAGTCCCCTTCTCGGGGTTGCTGTCGATATCGCCGAGAAAAGTCCATCCAGTCGTCTCTGTGAAGGAGCGGATCTCAGCGGAATCGACGTGATCTCTCAGGATGAGCCGACGGCTCATCCGCCTTGGGTCTGGCATCGGTGTGCTCCCTGTCAGTAGCTGCGGATCGTCGCTTGGCAGCTTTCGACTGCAGTTCCTTGAAGGCATAGTGAAGGTTGAGCTGGCGAGCCTCGCCTTGCACGCCCTTGGGTGCCAGCAGGAGTTCGTTCACCACTCCGTGCAGCGTGGTCATGCCGAACTTCTTCTGGTCCTCCGTGAAGTTCTTCGGGTCGGTGGCCGCCAGGTCGTATGCGAGTGCTCGGTATACCAGGTCGCTCCGTGATCTGTTCTCCTCGACGGCGCCGAGTGTGTGCAAGAACAACCGCTGGCTCTGCGGCACCTGGGCCCCTGTGGCCGGCTGGCTCGGCAGGTCGTCGAGCATCGACTGAGCCGCATCCCGTTGCTGGCCCTCGGGTATGTCCTTGAACATGCTCTCGTAGTCGGGCGGGAGCTTCTCTGCCTCGGGAACGCCCGTTGGGACACGCGCTGGTTGCGCGGGCTGTTGAACTCTTGTTTGATTCCGGCAGCGGCTCCGTCACTCGTGCCGATCCTGAGCGAACTGCCGTCGGCCAGTGCCTTCTCCCTCAGTTTGGCGGCGATGGTGTTCGACTGTGCCGTGTCGCCGACCGCCAGCTTCTTGCCCTCCGAGTCGAAGCCGAGGCCTTGTGACCTGTTCACGGAGGCGCTCTGCACCTCGTCCGCGACTTCCCTGATGAACGTGAGCAGTTCATCACGCTCAAGCGTCACGCCGGCCACGGCGACGTCGGAGGGATTGAGCGCCGCGGTGATGTTGAATCGGTGCCCGCCTTGCACGACAAGGCGCGTGAGACGGTTCCAGGTCAGTCGCGAGGCCTCCAGGAGCTGCGCGGTGGTCGGCTGCACGAGCATCTCGAGGGTGGCCAGCTCGGGATGGATCCCGTCGGGAGCCGGGACCTCGAACTGATCGGTCGCGTCGATCTCGGCCGTGAACTTCCACGTCTCCTCGGCGGGCCCCTTGAGCCTGAGCGCCTCGTTCCTGTCCCCTCCACTTCCCCCACCACCCCCGCCCCCGGTATCGGCCGCACCGCCGGCGGCCTGGGGGGCGAGGGAGCGCTCGAGGGTGTCGGGGTTGAACTGGAGGACGATGATGCGCTGGGGGGTGCCGCGTTCGGGGTCGACGACGACGATGCCGGAGCGGATGGGTTTGGGTATGCCGGCGTAGCGGGTCACGTCATGTCCTCACGTCAGTCTTCGTCATGGAGCTCCAGCCCTTCCAGCAGCACCTGGGCGTTGTGGCGGACATGCTCGACAGGGTCGTCGGCCGCCAGGTGCCGCACGAGGTCGACGAGGGAAGGCCACGGCAGATAGCCGGTCGCCACCACCACCGACTGCCGAATCCCGGGATCCTCGTCCTCCGTCAGTGCACGGAAGGTTTCGACCACGGATTCCGCTTGTTGTGCCGGAGCGGTGAATGCCGCTGCGTAGACGGCGATCAGCCGATCATCTCGGTTGTTCGCCTCATCGATTGCGTTCAGCGCTTCCTGGAATTCCCAGATGTCGCACCCGCCACGGACCAACTGGGCGGCGCTCTCGGATCCTTCGCCCCGGAAGGTGACGAAGGGGATGGTGGTCAGCGGGTCCTCCACGTAATGGACTTCCGTCCGGCCGTCGGGCGTCAGCCATTTGTCCACGTAGACTTCCGCGTTGCGATTCCCCATGATTCGTAGATCCCAGTCGTTCAGGGTGGCAACTCTGATGACGCTGGGTTCCGCCTTCGCGTGCTTCAGTGCAAGGCGGATGTCGAAGTCCGTCACGTGTTCTCCTACTGCAATCCGTAGTAGCGCCACATGTAGTCCTTCACGATGCGGCGTCCGGCATCGACTACGTCTTGCTCCGTATCGCCGAGAATTTCAGCCTGCCCGGTCTGCGCCTTCAGCCATCGCTCGGCGGCTTCCGTTTCGCGCCGCACCAGCTCATCGCAGAGAAACCTTAGATTTGCAGAGTTGCGCACAGATTCGCGCACGAGCAGGAGCCAATGCAGTTCGCGGATCATCTTCTTCTGCGCTCGTGTCAGGTGGTCCGATACTTTCCGGTGCGAGTGAATTTCAGCATGGCTGAGGCAAGGATCGGCCCGGAAGTCCCTCCTTCTCGAACTCGGCCGGCGGCCTGGGGAGCGAGGGAGCGCTCGAGGGTGTCGGGGTTGAACTGGGGTCACTGGATTCCCTCGCTGTCCTCTCGTAACAGACGCCGGACTTCTGCGGCCGGGTAGGGCGCTTCCTCGGGCCAGGAGGCCGCACGTTCTTGGACGAGGTCGCGGTAGGTGTCCATGTCATGGAAAGCGAGCGCCTGGACGGCCGTCACCTGAAGAGTCAGCTCATTCGCCGCCGAGGCCCGAGCGTGGACGGCCATCACATCGGGAGAACTCCCCTGGGCGAGTGCCTGCAGCGCCTCCAGCCGCTCGTCGAGGTCCGCAGATTCGTCGAACACGATGCGCTCCAGGGCGGCGACCAGGCGTCCGCCGGGTTCTGGGACAGAGCCCAGGATGGTGCCGGCGGCCAGCAGAGCCGCGGAGAACTCATCAGGCCAGGGATGTTCTTCCAGGCTCTCGGCGATTAGTTCGGAGTCCTCAGGCGTCGCCTCGTTCAGCAGGACGAGCAACGCGCTGGCACGGCCTGCCCGGTCCACCACGGTCCTCGCAGCAGGGTCGGCTGATGATGTTTGCCGGAGGATCACCCTGGCGCGGTTCAGTACCTCGGAAGCGTAAGGGGTGAAGAGGCCGGCAATTCCGTGCCGTTCGCCGGAAAGCGCGTAGTGGTAATGATCGAGCGCGATCCCCATCGCCGGAACGCTGGCGCTGTGCAGAAGTCGAGTGAAAGCGCTCAGTGCGGCATCGCTGCTCCGGGGCGCCACCAGTTCGAGTCGTGCCGCCTCGAGTTCGGGGTCCTCCATGCGGTGACCCTGCCAGTGGTAGGTGTCGAATTTTTCCATGCTCTTTCCTGGTTGGTGGTACGACCGCCTCAGCGAGTGACGCGCTTTCCGTTCTTATCGATGATGAGAGTGATGGCGCCGGGGGGGACGGTGCCACGGACGAGGACTTCCTGAGTGCGCACGACGTCGCGCAGTGCCTGTTGCCTGATTTTCTTGCCAGGTGCTTTGAGGTCCCACTCCTGCTGCCCCTTCCTCGTCGTGAGGTCGATAATGTAGTCAGGGTTTATGTGGGCGAGGTCGATCTTGACGGTGCCGTAGTACTTGAACCCCTCCGCGGTGCTCCACTCCTTCCCCTTCGGGTCGGTGATCTTTCCTTCCCCGATTTTCGTGGTGGATATGAAGGGGGAGTTCTTCGCGCCGGTGACATGTTGCCACGGAGCAATGTTCGCACGCTTCTTCCGCGCCGATATGCCATTGTCCTTGTAGTTCGCCAAGTCCGCCTCGGACATGTTGCGGGTCACGTAGCGAGGGACATACTGCCCCTTCTGATCCCGCACGTACTGACCTCCGTTGCTGTCCGTGAACACGCTCTGGGCAAGCACTTCACCGGTGGGTTCGTACAAGCTCTGCTTCTGAAAACGTCCAACTGCTGAAATGGCGGCGCCCGGGTGATCGAGCAACAGCGTCGACGCATCAGGCGATTCGTCGAGCCACTTCAACTGCTGAGCCTTGATGCCGCGTGACGTGTTCGCCAGGCGGGCGCACAAGCCCTTGACCTCGTTGAGAGTGGTGTCTTCCTTCAGATGCTTCAGCTGCTCGGCGATAGCCCTTCTGAACGCTGCAACGTCCGGGTCGTCCTCCTTGAGGTCCTTGTCCTTCCTGTCCGGTGGATTGGTCTCGAAAGGTTCGAAGCGGGCTACCTTGTAGCCGTCCTCGTCCGCGTCCCAAGTTCCAGGTGTGACAGTGCCACTGGGGTTCAGAGTCGCGGTGATACGGAAATCGGGCTGGCCGGACGATGTGAGACGCGTCAGGCGATGCCATATGCGGAGCGCCTGGAGCAGACCGTAATAGATCGGCCCCCGAAGATCCTTCTTCAGGAGGGGGACGATGGTGCGCCGAAGGCGCTCAACGATCAAAGAGAGACGACGCTGCTTCGACTCAGGAGATTGTTCATTCCTGCGTCGGTCATCACGGCGCCGTTTCCTGTCGTCGACACGCCGCCTGTGGCTATTACGCAGCTGGTCGCGCTTCTTCGTGAACGCGTTCCGCAGTTTCGACGCGCTGTTCTTCAGCGCCTTGCCCGGCCCGCTCTTCTTGAGCTTCTTGCCGAGCGTCTTCCCTGCGTTGCGGACCTTCTTCAGCGCAGACTTGACCGCGGACTTCGCCTTCCCCAGGGCGTTGCCGAGCGGCGACTTCGGCTTCTGCGGCTTGGTGGGCTTCCCGCCCTCGATCTCCTTCCTCTTTTTCGTGGGCGCCTCGGGGGTGGTGTCCTTCTGAGGGGTCTGCCCCTTGTCCGGGGACCGGTCCTTCGACGGCTCCTGCCTCGTGTCCTTCGGCTTCGCCGGAGACGGCGTCTGTGCCGGCTTCGCCGGCCCCTTCGGCGTCGCCGTGTCCTTCGGCTTGACCGGACTCTTCGGGTTCGGCGACGGCGCCGCCTTCGGCTTCGGGGCCGTCGCCGGCCTCCGCATCGCCGCCTTCGCGTTCCGTATCGCGTCCCGCGCCTTGTTGACCGCGGAGCCCGCCGCCTTCTTCGCGCCCTTGCCCGTCTTCTTCAGGCCCTGCATGATCTTCTGGGCCATCGCCTTCAGACGCTTGCCGACGCCCTTCGTCGCACCCGTCAGGCGGATCATCAGGAAGTTGGCGATGAAGTCCAGCAACGCCACGATGCCCGCCGCGACCGCCTCCGCGAACAGGCAGGCCGCCGGGCCCGCCTTCACCGCCTTCAGGTACGCCCAGAACTTGCCGAACGCCGTGAGGATCGAGCTCAGGCTCTGCCACGCGGCCATCAGACCCTGAACGATCGTCAGGATCGCGCCCGCCGCCGGCACCAGCATGGAGACGACCTTCTCGATGACGATCGACGCGATCATCATCGGCAGCGACGCGATGATCGCGTCCCACGCCATCCTGCCGATCTGCTTGACCGACACACAGCCCTTCACCAGCACGTCGATCACGGTCCTGCCGAGCCCGAGGATCCCCTCGACCTTCGTGTCGAACCACCGCTTGACGCCCGTCTTGATCGCGCCCCACAGATGGTCCTGGATACCGGACTTCGCCGAACTGCCCGCCTTGCTCAGCCAGCCGCCCGGGTCCGGCGCGATGTCCGCGACCAGTGCCGCGAACTTGCCCAGTGCCTCGATCGCCGCCTGCGCGAACTTGATGGCACCGAGGATCACCGCTTCGTACGCCTTGATGACGGCCTTGATGCCGGCCTCGAGGACGTCGAGCAGCTTGTTCAGCCCGGCCGCCAGTGCGTCCAGCAGCGCGTTGACGGCCTTCTTCAGGCCGTCCGCAAGCCTGTTGACCGCGTCGATCGCCTTGTCCCGCAGACCCTCGATCGCCTTGCGGAACTTGTCCCGCAGTTCCGGGAACGCCGCCAGCAGCACGTCCCCGATGGCGATCAGCGCATCCGCCAGCACGTTGATCGCCTTGATGGCGAGATCACGTACGAAGTCGATGGCCTTGTCGGCCCACTCCTTGAACGTGTCGATGATGCTGTTGACGGCCTTGCGCGCGGCGTCGAAGACCGCGGTGACCGCCTCCAGGAGCGCGTTGAAGAAGCCCTTGACCTTGTCGGCGATCCAGCCGAAGAAGCCTCCGGACGGCTTCTTCTCCTCCTTCTTCTTCTCCGCCTCCTTCTCCGCGTTCTCGCGCTCCGTGTCGATCTGCTGGTTGTCCTTGTCCTTCCTGTCGCTGACCTCCTTGTCCTTGTCGTCGCGGGCCTTGACGATCTCCTTGTTCTTCTCGCCGTGCTCCTTCTCGGACTTGGTGTCCGCGTCCTTGATCTTCTTGTCCTGCTCGGAGCGCCAGCTCTCCCGCTCCCGCTGCGCCTGCTCGGCCGACCTGCCCCGTTCCGCCGTCTGCTTCTCGGCGTTCTGCGCGACCTCACGGTCGATCTCGGTCTGCTTCTCCTGCTTGGCCTGCTGCTCGCCCTGCTGCTGTTCCTTCTCCTTGGCGACCAGATCGCCCTGCGCCTGGCCGGCCGCACCCTGGATCTCGCCGCCGCGCTCCTGCTTCGCGACCGCGCCCACACCCGGCTTGGCCGCCGCGCCCCTCTTCGTACCGCCGGCGCGGCCCTTGCCGCCCACACGGCCCGTCGCCTTGCCGACCAGCTGCTCGCGCGGAGCGTCGGGGAAGATCTGGTCCTCGCCCATCGGCTTGGCGGCGTCCTCGCGCCCCGTGCTCTGGATGTCGGTCTGCTTCTCCTTGAGGGCCCTTGCCTGGTCGTCCGTGCGTTTGGGGTCGCTCGCGCCCTCCAGACGGATCTTGGGCGCGGGGCCGACCGTCTTGTTGCGCAGCTCCGGGTCGACGGTCGGCACGGCGTCCGCCGCGGCCTCGACGTTCTTCGCCTCGTCGGCGCTCAGCTCCGCCGCGACCGGCGTGGGCGGCGCGGGAGTGCTCTCCGTGGGCTTCGCGCCCGCCGCCTTCTCACTGCCCTTCGCCCGCTGCTTGTCGCCCTGCTCCTCCGGTCCCAGCTTCTCGAGCTTGCCGGTCACCGCGGCTGCCGGCGGAGCCGCCTTCGGCGGGCCGGACTGCGTACGCGGCGCACCGGAAGGGCGCTCACGCGTGGGCGGGGCGGCGGCCAGCCGACGCTGCTCCTCGCCGACCTTCTTGTCCGCCGCCGCGTCCACGCCGGGCATGGCAGCAGCCGCCTGGTCCGGCGCCAGCTTGCTCACGGTGCCGATCGCGGCCTTGGGGTCCTGGCCGGAGACGTCCGGCGGCGCCTCGTCCTTCTTCTCCTCCGGCGCCGCGCCGCCCCCTCCGCCGCAACTGCCGCCCGCCTCTTCCTTCTCCGCCGCGGGCTCCGGCGGTGCGCATCCCCCGCCGTCCTTCTCCAGCGACGCCTCGGGCGCGGGCCGGGCGCCCTCCGGGGCGGGGGCGCCCGTCGCGCCGGGGCTTGCGGCCTGCTCGGCGACGGGGCTCACAGCGGCCTGGGCGGCCGACGGCGCGGCGCCGGGCCCTGCGGCGGTGGTCGGGCCCGCGGGTTCGTTCCGTCCGACGGTGCCCCGAGGGGCCGCTCCGGGGCCGGCCTCCTTCGGGATGGCGCTCTTGGGACCGGCCGCTTCCCGTTCCGGCTTGGGCGGCTCCGCCTCGCGCCGTGCCGCGGGGGAGGGGTTGCGGTCCTCGACGGACGTCCTCTGCGGCTCGGCACCGGCCGGCCGCATCGCCGCGGGGCCGGGAGACGACGTTCCGGCCGGGGACGGCCCGTCGGCAACGCTCTGCGGCCCGCCGACGGCGCCCCTGCGTGCCTCCAGCTGCCCGCGCTCGCCCAACTGCCGCTGCTCGTCCTGGGCGTCGGGCCCGTCCTCGCGCTCCGCCGGCTCGGCGGCCTGCTTCTCCTGGTCCTGCGCGGGCTCCGGCTTCTCGGCCTCCGGCTCCTGTTCCTCCTTGTCGGTCGTCTCCGGGTCGGGTCCGACCTCCTGCTCGGTCGACTGCTCCGTCTGCAGGTCCTTCGCGCTTCGGTCCTGTGCCTGTGCCGCCGGACCGCCCTCGGGCTGCGGGGCCTCGCCCTCGACGGGGCCCTCGTCCTGGCCGGGTGCCTTCGTCTCGGGAGCCGCGGTGTCCTCGTTCTGTTCCTCCTGCTCCTTCTCTCTTTCCTGCGCAACCCGTTCGGCCTTGGTCGGCGGCGGTGCCGGGAAGGCGGGCAGGGAGGGCTGGGCCTCACCGGGCTTCATCCGGTCCGCCGTCGGGACGCCGGAAAGATCCGGGTCCGTGTCCGGCAGGTGGTCCTCGGGCTTCAGTTCCTGTTCGCGACGGGCGGCACTGTCCCGGCCTTCTTCGTGCTCCTGGTCCGTGCCGACCTCGTCCTCTGCGCCCGCCTCCAGACCGAGCGGCTTCTCCTCCTCGCGCGGCTCGTCCTCGTCCTCGTCCCGCTCGTGAAGGCCGTGCTCGGACAAGGCACTGTCGCGCTGCTCGGCCCGCTCGTCCACCTTCTCCGGGCGTACGGGACCGGGCTGTGTCTTGGCCTTCGGGTCGACGTCCTCGCGTTGCGAACCGGCCGCGGGCTTCGTCGCGTCGTCCTTGCGCTTGCGTTTGTCCGCGCCGGGCGCATTGGCCTGCTCCGGGTCCTGCTCCTCCCGGTCGCGCTGAGCCTTTCGCTCCTCCCTCGCCTGCTCCGTGCCCTCCTGCTGGTCCCGGGCCCGTTCGTCGGAGGCCTCGTCGACCCGCTGCCGATCCTGGGACTGCTTCTCCTCCTCCTGCTTCTGCTCCTGGCCGGCACGCTTGCGGGACTCGGCGCGCTCCCCTTCCTGCTCCTGGCGCTGCGCCGCCTCCTGCTGCTCCGCCGCCGCGTCGGCAGCGGCACGGCTGCGGTCGCTGCTGCGTTTGGAGTCCCGGGCTCCGGCCTCCTTCGCCTCCTCGCGGGCGTCCGCCTCGCGCTGCTCGTCGGAGCCGCGCGCGCCCTCCTGCCCGCGCTTCCACCGTGTGCGCTCGACGCCCAGTTCCTCGAAGAGGTCGGTCTCGGGCGCGGGCACCTCGGCCGAGGTGAAGCTTTCCGGTCCGGTCTCCGACTCCGCCACGAGGTCGAGCAGCCGGTCGTACTCGGGCGTCAGGAGCCGGGCCTCCAGCCGGCCGAGCACAGAGTGCTGCAACTGCGGTGAGAGCCGGCCGAGTTCCCACCGCACACGGCCCGACAGGTCCTGTGGGTCGCCGCGCAGCGAACGCAGTACGCCGTTCGCCAACCGGTCCACCAGCGTCGCCGGATCCAGCTGCTCGAGCCGGGTGCGGTCGGCGTCCACGGTCGCGTACCGGAGCCAGCCGGGGGTCGACTGTCCCTCCTGGACGGCCTCTTCTGCGTCCGGCTGTGATTCCTCTCCCCGTACGACGGCCTGGGCCGCCGACTCCGCCTCGCGCTCCATTGCCTGCTGCGGCAGGCTCACCGCGCCGAGGTCACGCCCCGCGCGCAGCGCGCCCAGGCCGTGCGGGTTCTGCACCGTGTGCAGCAGTTCGTGGGCGAGCAGCCGCTGCCCGTCGAGCGTGCCGGCCCGGTACGCCCCCTCGCGGAAGAAGATGTCCTGCCCGACCGCGACCGCGTCCGCGCCCAGGATCTCGGTCAGCGCGCCCGCGTCCCGGTCGGTGTGCAGCCGCACCCGGCCGAAGTCGTGCCCGAGCTGCTCCTCCAGCTCCCGGCGCACACTCACGTCCAGCGGCTGGCCGGCACCGCTGACGATGTTCTTCGGCTCGGGGGAGTGCGAGGTGACGCGTTCCTTGCGCTTGCGCCGCTTGCCGCTCCGGTCGGCGTCGGTCTCCTGGGCGCGCGAGGTGCTCATGCCGTCACCTCGCCCCGGCCGCACAGCCCCTCGTGCACCGCGCGCGCCAGCTCCTGGCCGAGTCGGCGGGCCGAGGCCGTCGCAGGCAGCGGCGGCAGCCCGGCGAGTCCCTCCAGCGCCCGGCCGCCGTCGGCCGCCGTCGGAACGCCCCGCTCCCGCAGCAGCCGGGACAACTCGACCTGGAAGGCCGCCGACACCCGTTCCGGATCGACACCGCGGCCGAAACCGTCGAGCACCAGCGCACCGATGTCCACACGCACGGCGCGGACGTCCGCACGCACGTCGCGCGAGTCGGCCCGCACGTCGCGCGAGTCGGCCCGCACGTCGCGCGAGTCGGCCCGCCGCGCCTCGTTCAGACCCATCCGTGGACCTCCGAGGGTGTCAAGGAGCGGTCCAGCTTGAGGTATTCCGTGCGTGCCGCCTCCAGCATGTGGCGCATCTGGAGCCGGTCACCCTCCTCCGCGGCGAGGAACGCGCCCGAGAGCGCGATGTTGCGGATGGAACCGCCGGCCACGGTCAAACGTGCCAGCAGCTCCGGGTCCACACCCTTCACCGGCGCCTGCGCAGGCAGCACCCGGCGCCAGATCTCCGCCCGTTCGCTCTCGCTCGGGAACGGGAAGTCGACGACGAACCGGATACGCCGCATGAACGCCGTGTCCAGCGCCTGCTTCATGTTCGTCGTCAGGATCGCAAGACCGCGGTACGCCTCCATCCGCATCAGCAGATAGCTCACCTCGAGGTTGGCGTAACGGTCATGGCTGTCCTTGACCTCGCTGCGCTTGCCGAACAGCGCGTCGGCCTCGTCGAACAGCAGCAGCGCGCCGCCGCGTTCGGCCGCGTCGAACACCTTGCGCAGGTTCTTCTCGGTCTCCCCGATGTACTTGCTGACGACCTGGGACAGATCGATGACGAACAGGTCCAGGCCCAGTTCCTTCGCCATCACCTCGGCAGCGAGCGTCTTCCCGGTGCCAGACCCGCCGGCGAACAGGGCGGTCACGCCGAGACCGCGGCGCAGCGTCGCGGCGAAGCCCCACTCCTGGTAGACGGTCGGCCGCTGCCGCACATGGGCGACGATCTCGCGCAGCACCCGCAACTGCCGCTCGGCCAGCACCAGATCGCGCCAGCCCGCCCGCGGCTCGATCCGGCGGCCGAGCTCGTCCATGCCCATCCGGGCCTCGGCCAGCCCGGCCCGCCAGGCCAGTCCGGCCGCGTCCAGCTCGTCCTCACCGGGCAGATCCCGTACGACGGCCGCGCCCGCGGAGCGCACGAGATGCGGCGGCAGCGAGAACTGTTCCACCAGCGCGCGCAGATCACCCTCCGACACCTCTGGCAACTCGGCGAACGCATCGGCCCACACGCCGAGCCGCTCGTCCGCGTCCAGGTCCGGCACGGTCACCCGCTCACCGCGCGGCCGTGCCGTCCGGCGCGGATCGGGGCTCGCGACCACGAGCGGAACGGCGGCACTCTCGATGAACCCCTCTGCGGCGGCGGCCTGTTCACGGTCCATGTCGCCGACCTCGATCAGCAGCGCGGCGGGCAGCAGAACCGCCTCGCGCTGCCACAGCCGTGCGAGCCGGTCCCGTTCGGCCGGGTCGTTGGGGATGTCGTCCGCGGCCATTTCGTAGAGACCGAGCCCGGAACGGCGTGCCGCCACCGCCGCGATGTCGGTACGGGTCCGCAGATCGCCACCGACCAGCTCCACACGGCGCGTGCTGCCCGCCCATCCGGCCGCGACCCGGTCGGCGGCCAGGCCGTACGAGCCGGGGAGCGCGTCCGGCGCGGCGGTGCGGCGCAGCAGTCCGTGCAGCCGGGCGTCCAGATAGGGCGAGCCCACCAGGAAGTGCAGGATGCGTTCGTCGAGCCGGAGCCGGGAGGTGGTCAGCCGGGACTCGTCGTCGAGCTCGACGATCCGCCACCGCCGCAGGGGCGCCACGGGGGTGAGGGCGCTCCAGTGGGGGGCGTCGAGCGCGGCGAGCGCGAGGGAGAAGGTGGGGTAGGCCCGCTCCGGGTCGCCGCTCGCCGCGGCGCACCTCGCGTTGGTCGTGGGCTCCAACTCGGCTGCCGCCGCGAGCAGTACGAGGCCACGCTCGAACCCGCTGAGCCCGAAGCAGGCGACGAGCGCGTCGAGTGCGGCAGGCGCGGCGACCGGCGCGAGGGCAGCGTCCCGCCCTGTGACGGCCGCGCTGCCGGAGTGGTCGCTGCCGTGTGTTGCGTCGCGGGGTGTGTCCTGGGAGCTGTGGGGCGAGAGCGCCGAGTCGGTGTGGGTACGGGCGGCCACGGCCGCCGTCGGTGCCGTGGCCGCAGCGCCCTCCGGTCCCGGCGCGGGGGAGGGGCCTGTCGGGTCCTGCGGGGCGGCAGCACGCTCCCGGGCAGCGCCCGGGCCGCCGATTCCGCGTGCCGCAGCGCCCGCACGGCCGGTTCCCCGTGTCGCGGCGTTGGTGTGGCCGGTCTCCCGGGCCGCGGGGCGCGCGCCGCCGGCCCCAGGCGCCGCGGCACCCGCCCCGCCGGTCCCCGGCGCCGTAGCGCCCGCGCCGTCCGCTGCCGCGGCCTTCGCCCCGCGCCCCGCGGGTGCGCTCCCACCGCGCGAGGTTCGTGCGGCGTGGGCGTCGATGCGCGACAGGACCGCCTGGACCGCAGCCGCCAGCGCACGGCCGTTGGCCGCCGTTTCGGTGACGTCGCCCGCTCCCTCGTGCCTGCTGCCCATGTCCTCACCCGCCCCCGTCGTCCGTACCCCGGCTCAGTTCTTTCCGTCCTGCTTCGGCTCTTCCGTTCCCGGTTCGCTCGCCTTGCGGGCACGCGCCGGTGAACCCGCCCGTTTTGCCGCCGCCGCGCGGCCACCCCGCTGCGCCGTTGCGGCAGCCCGTTCGGCCCCGACCCCGGCCTTCCGGCGGGCCGTCACCGGCGAGGCCGCCACCTCGGGCTCACTCGTCCCGGAAGGGTCTGCGACCTCCTCGGCCCTGGGGCTGCCCCCGGCGGGCTCGCCTGCCCCCGGTGGTACGGGCGCGCCTGGCGCGCCGAACGGCAGCACCGCGACTGTGCGTTCGGCCACCGGCTTCGCCGGAACCGGCCGCTCGCGGCCCTCGACGAGCACGAGGGACGCCTGGTAGGCCACTGACAGCGAGTACGGGGTCTGGTGCAGCATCCCCCACAGCTTCGATGTCTCGTCGACGTCCATCACCGTCGGGGAGAAGCGCACCTTCTGGGCCGACGCCGCGAGGTCGCTGCCCGCCAGATACGGCCGCTCCGCCGCCAGTTCGATCAACTCCTGTGGGAGCACGGGCGTTTCGTGCAGCGTCCGGACGACGCACCCGATCAGCCGCTGGCCGACGAGCTCCGCCTCCTCCCCGTACGCGCTGATCAGGTAGTGCAGGTCGAGCGCCGCTGCCGGGCGCTTGCGCAGCGAGCCGTCAGGGCCGCGGGTCGGCAGATCGACATGGCGCATCGAGGCGTTCGGCGTCACCTGGTACAGGAAGACGTTGATCGTCGGTTCGAGCGGCGGCTCTGCCGGTGGCTTGCGTGTCTCCACCTTGACCGCGATGTCCATCTCCGGGCCGAGGCTGCTCTCGATGAGGAGGGCGAGCGCCTGGGTGACCGTCGCGAGGGCGAGTGCGTTGCTCATGAAGTCAGTCCCTCTTCCCACCGCGTGACAGATAGTCGTCCAGGGTCAGTACGGGCGCCGCCCGGCCGGGTCGGCTTGTGCCCGCGGGCCTGCGGTCCGCCCCCGGCGGCGGCGCCGCGGTGACCTCCAGGCGCCCGATCTGCACGTGCACGACCCGCTCCGCGGGCTTCGGCGCCCGGCGTCCCACGGAGCCGAGCGCGGCGCTTCGGGCGGCGGCCGTGTCGGAGCCGCGCGGCACGGCCGGGGCAGCGGGCGGTGCGGCGGCCGGCACCGCGGGGGCCGGGGCAGCCGGCCGCGAAGGCGTGTCGGCGGCTGCGTCGTCCGCCCGTCCGCGCCGCCCCGCACGCGGCGCAGCCGTTGCCGGCGCGGGCCGTACCGCAGGCGGCACGGCGACTACGGGCCGCGACAACCGCTCCCGAGCAGCAGGAGCCGCCTGCGGCGTGTCCGTCTCACGGATGTGTTCTGTGCGCACCACCGTGTGGCGGTCGGTGCGTATCTCGCGCTCGTGCCGCACGGTCCGGGCGGCCGTCGGCGCGGCCGGCGGGGTGGCAGGGATCAGGGCGGCGGGCTGGTCCGTTTCCGGCGGCCCGGACCGCAGGGCCTCGACCCGTTCGAACGGGCCGGGCAGGCGCGGTCGTACCCGGGTCGTCACGCCGTCCGGAGCGCCCACCGGCGTGTACCGGGCGAGCAGCCGGTCGAAGTGGTCAGACATCTGCGCACAGCTCCAGGTAGTAACGACGCCGCAGCGGGCTGAGCGCCAGGATCTCCGGCTCGCTCCAGCCGTAGGCCGTCGCGAGCAGATGGACGTCGAGCATCAGGTCCCGGGCCCAGGTGTCCAGTTCGGTCCACAGGTAGGAGGCGATGTCCAGCTCGGCCCGTGTCGCGTCACCGCACTCGGGGCACGACACGTTCAGCGTCACGTCCGCGGTCGGGTCGGCCTTCGCCGCCGTTTCCGCGATGCGCCGCTCCACCCGCTCGGGCAGCAGATCGGCCAGCTCCGGAAGAGGGACCGGCTTTCCGTCGCGCTGTGCCCGGACCGTGCATCGGGTCACCAGCAGCCGGCGTGCCTCGTCCGGCCCGTCGGCCGTGCCTGCCGCCGAGAGGTCGGCGACGGTGGGCAGCCGGAACTCGACCGCCCAGTCGTCCACCGCCACCCGCAGCGGCGCCTCGGGTGGCGCGGCCCTCGTGGCGAGTGCGCAGGCGTCGAGGTCGAACTCCATGGCCTCGCTGCAGGCACCGCACTCGACCCGGACCTGCATCCGCTCGCCGAACAGCGCCCGGCGCAGCGTGAACAGATCGGCCTCCCGTTCGCCGACCGGTACCGACAGCAGCTCGTCGGTACCGGCCCCGGGCCGGGCCGCCCGGTGCAGCAGCAGCGGCCGGTCACCGGCGTGCCCCGCGAGTCCGGCCTCCCAGGTGGCCAGCAGCTCCACCGGCCCCACCGGCCCCTTCGCGCGCGCCATGCCCCGTTCCTCCGTGCCCGTGCGGCGGTCAGGCCGGGTGGGTGAAGGACGGCTCCACCGGTTCCGGCACCTCGTAGTCCCGCTCCCAGCCCTCGCACTCGAGCTTGACGCTCTGGATGGCGACCGCGTTGGCGTTGGCGTCGAGCTCGCCGAGCACCTGGTACTCGCTGACCCAGGCCCGGTACAGCTTGTGCGAGACGGCGACCTGCCCGGCCTCGTTGAGGACCTGGATGATGATGTCCTTGCGGAAGTCGCGCAGCGAGACCTCGGAGCCGAGCCCCGCGCCGACCTGCCAGACCTTGTTGGCCCAGCGGTCGAACTCGGGATCGTGCGTCACTCCGCGCTCGAGGGTGACACCCTCGAACTCGGAGCGGCCGGGCGACTTGCGCGGGGAGCTGGGGTCGCCGCCGTGGCGGTGCTTGACCACTTCCGTGGTGCGCTTGAGCGGACTGATCTTGCTGATGCCCGCGACCGTTCGACCGTCCCACAGGACCAGGAACTTGAAATTCTTGTAGGGGTCAAAACGATGGGCGTTTACCTGGAACTCAGCCATCGGTTTCCTTCGCGTTCCTTTTCCTGTGGTTACGAGAGATCGAACTGACCGGCCATCTGCTGGATCTTGACGATCACGAACTCGGCGGGCCGGACCGGCGCGATACCGATCACGACATTCACCACTCCGCGCTCGATGTCGGCGTCCGTTGTGGTGTCCTTGTCGCATTTCACGAAGTACGCCTCGCGGGGCGTGCCTCCCTTGAACGCGCCTTGTCGGAAGAGGTCGTTGAGATACGCCGACGCCTTCAGCCGGATCTGCTGCCACAGCTGTTCGTCGTTCGGTTCGAAGACGACCCACTGCAGACCCCGGTACAGACTCTCCTCGACATTGAGCGCGAGCCGGCGCACCGGCACGTACTTCCACTCGCTGTCGAGTGCGTCCGCGCCCTGCAGCGTGCGTGCGCCCCACACCAGGGGGCCCACCACCGGGAATGTCCGCAGGCAGTTGATCCCGAGCGGGCCCAGCAGGCCGTTCTCCCTGTCGGTGAGTTTCACCGACAGGGACCTGACGCCGGCGAGGCGTGCCTCGGTGCCGGCCGGTGCCTTCCACACGCCCCGCTCACCGTCGGTGCGGGCGATGACCCCGGCGACGGCGCCCGACGGCGGGAACGACCGCAGCCGTCCGGTCAGTGGGTCGGTGAGCTGCAGATGCGGGAAGTACAGCGCGGCATGGTCGCTGCGCACCGGGTCGAACGCGCCGATCCCCGCGCGCGCCGCGTCCACGCCGCCCCAGGTCGACGGCGAGTCGACCAGCAGGAAGATCCGCCGCTCCCGGCACAGCTGCTCGGCCGCGGAGAGCACGGTGACCATGTCCTGCGAGGACTCGTAGGCGGCGAGCTCGGGCAGCGCCAGCAGGTTGACGTCGTCGACGTCGCGCAGGGCCTGGATGCCGGTCTTGCGCGCCTCGCTCCCGATGAGGTCCCCGGGGCCGGGCGCGTCGCCGTCCTTGCCGCCCTCCAGCGCGAAGACCGGAGGGTTCACCGAGGACTCGAGACCCAGGTCGTTCGCGCACTCCCCGACGAAGCGCACCACGTCCTTCGGGTCCAGGGAGCCTGCCACGACCTGGAGACGGCGGCCGAACGCGGTGACCTCCACGCCCGCGAACGCGTGCTTGCCCGGCGCGTCCGGCAGCGCCCGCAGCTTGCGCTCCAGCAGGAGGGCCAGCTCCGTGACGTCCGTCGGCGGTTCGCCGTCGAGGTCCGGCTCGAAGAGGGTGAACTCCCGCTCCACGTCGCCGATCTTGACCTTCAGCTCGACGTTCGGATCGGGCAGCTCGGCGGCGAACGGCTTGGACACGGTGCCCGACGGGTCGGGCCGGCCCTCGTCGAGGACCTTGACGCGCACCAGCGAGGAGCCGGAGCCGACGACGGTCTCGACGAAGCGGCCGTGACCGGAGTGCATCGAAAGCCCGGTGAACGACTCGCGGGCGCCGCCGCGCGCATCCAGGATGTGCAGGTTGAACGTCTTGTCGGGGGTCCGGGTGTCGTGGTCGACGGCCACCCGCAGCCCCGAGCCCCAGACACCGGGCTCCTTGGCGTGCACCTCGAGCACCGGGCACTCGCTGTGCCCCTCGGTGGACTGCAGGGTGACGCACGCCTCCTCGCCGGTGCCGGCCTTGGCCACGCGGACGACGACCGCGACCGTGCCGCCGTTGCCGAAGAACTGTTGCACCGCGTAGCCGACAGCGCTCTGCGAGGTGAGCCCGCCGAATCGGCGCTCGAAGTCGGCGAAGCCGGTGACCCGGACCGGATGGTTGAGCGGCCCCCGGCGGGTGTGGCCCACGAACGCGGTCACCGACGTGGTGACCGAGGCGATGGTACGGACGCTGCTGGGAAGTTCCTCGATGTATACGCCGGGATAGCCCATGTGCGTCGGCATTCCCCCTCCATTCCCTTCCGCGCACCAAGAGATGAGGAGAGGAGGTGCAGGAATTGCGCGCATGCGTCGTACGCATGCGAGATCATCACTGTTTTCCCCCGCCGCACACCCCGTGCGATATCGGTCTCGCAGGGCCATTTGCAAGCACAAGCGCTTGTGGCTCCTGATGCATGAGTGCCACTGCGAGTCTCGTTCGTCGCTCGAGTGATGGTCAAGAGACCGATTCAGTCATCGGCGTGGATATCGAATGTGAATGGCGCCTGCGCTGATACGTGTGGTCAGGGCGGCGCCGGCGGTCTGTTATGAAGGAGAATTCACGATCACTTCACATGATTCGGTCCGGTGGGGGGTGATTCCAGCCGATCCTCGGTGTCGTCGGCGCGCCGCCTTGAGTCCCTTTGGCGAGGAACGATCTGTTTGTTCGCACCTGTCCGGACGTGTTCGACTTCGCCGTTCGAGCCCGCGCCGCTCGAGCCCGCCCGGCCGGGGATCCGGCAACCACAACCGCACACCGCTCATTCGGCAGCCCGATCGAGCCGGCCCGTCACAACCGGCGGGCGTCAGAACCGGTCGGTCTTCTCCCTCCGGCTCGTCTCGAACCTGTCCGCCCAGTGCCGCGTCCGGTCCAGATACGCCGTCTGCGCCGCGGCACCTGTCGCCCCACAGGCGCCCGGGCACTGACAGCCGTGCCCCACGGGCGGGTCGCTCGCCGAGCAGGGCGGGCGGCGGCCGCGGGGGTGCCCGCCGCCTGCCCGGCCAGGTCCGAACGAGAGCCCTAGATTCCCTGCCACTTCGGCTTCGCCGCGTAGGTCGCGCGGAAGTAGTCGGCGAGCTTCAGGCCGGCGGCCGCCGCTTCGTCGACCACCACGGTGGCATGCGGGTGCAGTTGCAGGGCCGAGGCCGGGACCATGGCCGACAGCGGGCCCTCGACGGCCCGCGCCACGGCCTCCGCCTTTGCCTTCCCGGTCGCGAGGAGCACCAGGTGGCGCGCCTCCAGGATGGTGCCGATGCCCTGGGTGATGACGTGGTGGGGGACCTGCTCGATGTCGCCGTCGAAAAAGCGGGCGTTGTCGACGCGGGTCCGCTCGGTGAGCGTCTTGATGCGGGTGCGGGAGGCGAGCGAGGAGCACGGCTCGTTGAAGCCGATGTGACCGTCGGTGCCGATGCCCAGCAGCTGGAGGTCGACACCGCCGGCCTCCGCAAGGGCGCGGTCGTAGGCGACGCAGGCCGCGGCGACGTCCTCGGCCGAGCCGTCGGGGCCCATGAAGGAGCCCTCGTCCAGCCCGAGTGGTTCGACGACCTCGCGCAGCACCACGGAGCGGTACGACTCGGGGTGCCCGGTGGGCAGGCCGACGTACTCGTCGAGCTGGCAGATGCGGGCGCGGGAGGCGTCCACCTCCTTGTCGGCGACCTTGGCCGCGAGGGCCTGGTAGATCGGGAGCGGGGTCGAACCCGTGGCGACGCCGAGCAGGGCGTCGGGCTTGCGTCGCAGCAGGTCGGCCATGGCTTCGGCGATGAGCTCGCCGCCCGCGGCGGAATCCGGAACGATGACAACTTCCACGAAGATCCCTGTCTCTGAAAACACTCAGTGGTGTAGACCAATCTACCGCTACCTCGTCCTCGGCACCACCCGGGCCCTGTGCCCCGACGGCTCCGACGCACCCCTGAGCGGAGCCCGGCTGCGGGCGCTCCTCGCCGCGCTGGCCGCCGGTACCGGGCGGCCGGTGCCCGCACGGGAGCTGACCGCCCAGGTGTGGGGCGGCGAGGACCGGCCCGCCGACGGGACGGCGGCACTGCAGGCGCTGATAGGCGACTGCGTCGAGCGCTCGGGCGGGAGGCGGTGCACTCGACGCTCGCCGGCTACCGGCTCGACGCCCGGCGCGACGACATCGACCTGTTCCGGTTCGAACGCCTCACGGCCGAGGGTGCCGCGGCAGGGGAGGCGGGCGACCCGGCCGCCGCGGCCGCCCTGCTCGACGAGGCGCTGGCCCTGTGGCGCGGACCCGCACTCGCCGATCTGCCCGGACGCGACCACGACGCCCATGTCGTCCGGGCGGAACAGCGCCACGCGGAGGCACTCAGGCACCGCCTCGCCGCCGAGGTGGCACTCGGCCGAGCCCGGCCGGTGCTCGCCGAGACCGAGGGCTCCGTGCGCTCCATGCGCGACGCCGACCGGGCGCTCGCCCTCTTCGGGGTCCAGCCAAGGTGAGCCCAAAAGGGGCAGCGGGATGATCTTGAACCCTGGGGTGCGGGGAGAACGTTGATACCGGCTGATCGTTGGACTGGGCATGACCCTGCGGCAGGACTGTCCCACTTGTATCGGCTACGCCCTGGTTGATGCCGACCTGACGGAACATGAAGTCGAGGCTGGCGCTTTCTTCGATGATCAGTATGAGGTCATCACCGACTTGCGGGATGCCCACGTAGAGCGGGTGCACGGAGCGGTGCCGAACGAGGTACGGCTGAGGTTGTCGGCTTCGCCGTACGAAGGGTGAGCGACGTCGATAGCCTGCGGGGATGAGTGAGCAGATGGGGCGGGGCGAGGGTCCGGCCACGGTGGAGCAGGTTGCCGCGGCAATGGCCGCGCTGGGGTTGTACTCCGGGGATAACACCCCGGAGGAGCACGCTGAGGAGGCCGCGCGGCTCGGCGGGGCGGATGCGTACCGGGTGCGGATGGTCAACGCGCTGCTCGGCGTGGTCCAGGCCGAGGCGGCGATGGCCGACGGGGTGAAGCTGGACGGCGACGCGCGGCACGTGGCGTGGGAGGAACAGCTCAAGGCCGCCGGGGCGGGACTGGACGATCCGGTACGGCGGGTGGAGTTCATCCGCTGGCAGGTGCTGCGCGCCGGCACTCCGCTGCGGCTGATGGCGCAGAACCAGGGCGCCGGGCCCATCCCGCTGGCCGCCGCACACGGCGCGACCGGGCTGCACCTGCTGCTCGGCGTGATCGCCGCCAGCCAGGACGCCGTCGCGCTCGGGGACGTGGACACCCTGGCCGCGCAGGCCGAGCAGCTTCAGGCGGCCCGCGAGGCGCTTCAGAACGCGGTCGACAACACCGATCTGCTGCTGAACATGCTCAGGTCGGTCGGCTTGTAGGGAGACGCTGATGACGGGGATGCCCACGCCCGGCGACGTCCAGCAGGTCCGGGAGCGGCAGCAGCGGGAGGCTGCGGCGAAGAAGGCGCTGAAGGCGCAGCGCGGGAGGAGAACGAGCGGAACCGTGTTGCCAAGCTCGCCCGCCAGGCCCGTCTCGCCCTGCCGCCCGAGGAACGGCTGGGCGCGACGGCCGCGAGCATCGACGCGAAGTGAGCCATCCCGAAGGCGCAGGTCGACGCCGAGGAGGTCAAGGCCGCGCAGCGGGCCGCGATGACCCGCGTCGAGGTGGTACGCGAGATCACTGTCGAGGTGCCCGCGTCGCCGCTGCCCGCCGGCTCGTACACCGAGTGCGAGGTGTGTATCGGGCGGGGGATGCGCGACCGGTACGGGCAGGTGCCAGCCGCCGCCGAGCGCCTGGCCCTCGTCGACGCTGCCGGGGTGGAGGTCGCCGTGATTGAGACGTGCCCGACCCACATCCCGTACGTGCAGGCCACGGCCCGGCGCCGGGGGTTCACCGCGCAGAGCGCGGCGGCGTGACGGCCGAGCGTCAGACGGACCGGGATGGAGCGAGCAAGTAACCCGTCGGTAGGTTTCAGCAGTAGCGCTGACCTGGGGCTTCTCCGCGCGGGGCGGGCGTTGCGTGACGTCCACGCGTCGTACGCGTCGGCACGGCTCGCATTCCCGACGCCTTGACGTCACTGTACTGACGGTGGCGACGCCGGTAAGCGCGGTCCCGGCAGCGTGCGGAACAGTATTTCGCGTCCCGTCGGCGGGAGCCCGCCGCGTAGGTCATGCGTCCGTACACCGGGCACAGCAGCCGTCGCAGGAGGCGGTCGTTGTCGGTGGCCACGGCCTTCAGCAGCAGCCGGCCCAGGGCTCCGATGCGCTCGGTGGCCTGCCGGTCCCTGTACGCCTGGGCCCGGCAGGCCGGACCGCAGTACAGCCGCCGCCGTGTCGCTGTCTTCGGGAGCACGGCGCCGCACACGTAGCAGTACCGGCGGCGGGCCATACCTCCAGGATCGCTCTCAGCGCGGGTGGTCGGCCACGAGAGCGTTGACGCGGTTCTCGTACTCGCGACGGGCCTTGCGCTGGGCCGGGATGGCCGGGGCGCCCGGGGTGCCGTCGAGGGGCTGGCAGCGGATGAGGAGCTGGTGGTGGACCGTGGAGGTGGCGCTGACGCGCAGGGTGTAGCCCTGGCCGCGCCGTACGGTGACGCCCTGGTCGAGCGCGGCTCGCTCGGCGGGCTCCAGGTCGGCCGCGCGGAGGAAGTCGGCAACCTTGCCCGGCATGTCGAGGACGACCGGCAGCTCCGGAGCCGGGGCGTCCTGGACGACGGGGGTGTGCTCGGGCAGGAGGTCGGCGACGGCGGTACGGATGGCGCCGCGGCTGACGCCGTGGTCGCGGGCGAGCGCGGCGATGGAGCGGCCCTCCAGGTAGGAGGTGCGCACGTCGTCGGTCTTGTCGGCCGGGACGGCTGGGCGGCGCCCGCCCTTGTTGCCCTTGGCCTCGGCGGCCCGCAGCCCGTCGTAGGTCAGCTCGCGTTGGAGATCACGCTGGAGTTCGCCGGCGGTGGCGAGGGTCTGCACCATGAACTTCACGGTGGACAGCAGCTCTCCGGTGCGGGGGTGGCGGGCGGTGAGGTCCATGGCGGAGAAGGCGCCGTCGTGGATGCGTAGGGCGAGGCGGTCGCGGTGCAGGACGTCGAGCACGTCGAGGATGTGCCCGGTGCCGCGGACGAGGCGGAACATCTCGGAGATGTGCACGGTGTCGCCCGGCCGGGCGTAGGCGAGCAGGTCGCCGAACTTCGGCCGCTCCAGCGGGTGGAGGCGGCTGGAGGTGCCGGCCTGTTCCTCGAAGACGACCGGGTCCTCGATCCCGGCCTCGTGAAGGACCAGGTTCTGGCGGTCGGTCGACTGCTGGTCGGTCGAGACCCGCTTGTAGACCAGGTTGGCCATGCCGCTCCCCGCTCTCGGTGGTCGTATTCGACCCTAGCTGTCAGCAAACCCTGTCATCAGCCGCCATCGGATCTGATTGGATTCGAGCCTCCGTGAACCCCCGGATTGGCGGGGTTCATTGGACGCCCGCCGCGCCTTGTCAGTTTCCGAAGTCGCGTGCACAAGTGAGCTGGTGATTCGCCGGCGCGTGCAGGGAACTACGAATGCGCCGGACGGGCCGAACTCGCCTGCGTTACGGTCGAGTTGTCCGTAGTCGTGTGCGTGACGGGGGCTTCCGGATGGCACAGGAACCGGTGGCCGAGCGCGGGGTGCTGACCGCGCCGCCCCAGATGTGGGAGACCGCGTTGCGGCAGGCCGAGGTCATCGGGCCGCTCGCGGCGAAAGACATAGTGGGGCTGGCCGAGGCGGATAAGGCCGCCGAGCGGCTGCGGGTCTCCCGGCGCCAGGTGTATGTCCTGCTTGGACGGTGGCGCGCCGGTGAGGGAGTGGTGTCGGACCTGCTGCCTGGCCGTTCCAGCGGAGGCCGCGGCGGCGGGCGCCTGTCTGGGGAGGTCGAAACGATCGTCCAGGAAGCGCTACGCACCCGGTACTTGACGCGGCAGCGCCGCTCGGTGGCGGCGGTCTACAAGGAGATCACGCGCCAATGCCGGGCTCGTGGCCTGCGGACTCCTTCGCGGGGGTCGATACAGCGGCGGATCGAGCGGCTGGACCCGGTGGCTTCGGTCTCGGTACGCGAAGGACGAGAGGCGGTTCGTCCTCTCCGGCCCGCCGGGGGTGTGCCGCCGGCGGTCACCGGGCTGCTGGAGCAGGTTCAGGTCGACCACACGCCGGTGGATGTGATCGTGGTCGACGAGCGGCACCGGCTGCCGATCGGCCGTCCTTATTTGACGGCGGCGATCGACGTGGGAAGCCGGTGTGTGGTGGGCCTGGTGGTGACGCTGGAGGCGCCGTCGGCGACCTCGGTCGGGCTGTGCCTGGCCCACACTGCGATGGACAAGCGGCCGTGGCTGGAGATGCTGGGCGTGGAGGCGGTATGGCCGACGAGCGGCAAGCCGCGCGAGCTGTACCTGGACAACGCGGCGGAGTTCAAGAGCGAGGCCCTGCGCCGCGGCTGCGACCAGCACGGCATCAAGCTGCGTTACCGGCCGCCCGGCCAGCCCCACTTCGGCGGGGTCGTCGAGCGGCTGATCGGCACCATGATGCGGCTCGTACACGAACTGCCGGGCACCACGTTCTCCGGCACCGCCGAGCGCGGCACCTACGACAGCGACGGCAAGGCCGTGCTGACCGTACGGGAGTTGCAGGGCTGGCTGGCGTTGGCGGTGGCCTGCTATCACGGCCAGGTCCACGAGACACTGGGCCGCCCTCCGGCCAGGGTCTGGGCCGAGAAGGCCGCCGCGTCGGGGCCACTGGTGACGGTGACCAACGAGACCGCCTTCCTGGTGGACTTCCTGCCGGTGATCCGCAGGACCTTGTCGCGGTCGGGGTTCGTGATCGACCACGTGCAGTACTACAGCGACGCGCTCAAACCGTGGATCGCCCGCCGCGAGCGGTGGGGCCGGTTCGTGCTGCGCCGGGATCCGCGTGACATCAGCCGGATCTGGGTCCTGGACCCGGACGGCACCGCGTATGTGGAGGTCCCCTACCGGACGCTGTCACGACCGCCGATCAGCGCGTGGGAGCAGAAGGCCGCCGCCCGGCGGCTTCGTGAGCTGGGCCGTGCGGAGGTCGACGAGAACGCCCTTTTCGCCATGGTGGCGCAGATGCGGGAGATCACCGACACCGCCGCGACCACCACCCGCAAGGCCCGCCGCGACCGAGAGCGTCGCACCGAGGCACCCTCCCGGCCGCAGCCGAAGGTGACGCCTCCGAATGCGCCCACCTCCGACGTGGGCCAGGAAAGCAAGGCAGTGGCCAGGCCGTTCGAGGTGATCGAGCAGTGGTGAACGAGGACGAAGACGCTGTGGTGGACCTGTCGCATCTGCGCCCGGCCGCGCAGCAGATCGCGCAGCTGCCGGACGCGGAGCGGCTGCGCTACGTCCGGGCGGACCGGTGGATCGGCTACCCGCGTGCCACCGAGGCCCTTGGGCGGCTGGAGACGCTGCTGTCGTGGCCGCCCAAGCAGCGGATGCCGAACCTGTTGCTGATCGGGCCGACCAACAACGGTAAGTCGATGATCGTGGAGAAGTTCCGCCGCGGCCATCCGCCGGTGTCGCATCCAGACCGCGAGGAGATCCCGGTCCTGGTGGTGCAGATGCCGTCCGAGCCGTCGGTGATCCGCTTCTACACGGCGCTGCTGGCCGCGCTCGGCGCGCCGCTGCGTGCCCGCTACCGGGTGGCCGACCTGGAACAGGCGGTACTGCGGCTGCTGCGGGCGGCTGAGGTGCGGGTGCTGGTGATAGACGAGTTGCACAACGTCCTCGGCGGCAGCGGCGACAAGCGCCGGGAGTTCTTGAACCTGCTGCGGTATCTGGGCAATGAGCTGCGCATCCCGCTGGTCGGCGTCGGCACCCGGGACGCCTACCTGGCCATTCGCGCGGACGACCAGTTGGAGAATCGGTTCGCGCCACTGACACTGGCGCGCTGGGAGTCCGATGTCGACGCCTGCTCGCTGTTGGCAAGTTTCGCCGCCTCGTTCCCTCTGCGCA
Organism: Streptomyces sp. NPDC027962; assembly: GCF_055566095.1. Lineage (NCBI taxonomy): Bacteria > Bacillati > Actinomycetota > Actinomycetes > Kitasatosporales > Streptomycetaceae > Streptomyces > Streptomyces sp. NPDC027962. Next base: position 3,776 of record NZ_JBVHTA010000035.1, on the reverse strand, counting down.
GACCCTCGCCGATCGCCAGCGCCGAGATGGCCGGCTACCTGCTCACCCGCAGCGAGGGCACGATCGGCGAGCTGGCCCACCTGCTCACCGATGCCGCCGTCGCAGCGATCGACTCCGGCGAGGAAGCCATCAACCAGCGCACCCTGTTGCTCGCGCCGTACGTCGGCCCGACCGAACGGCGCCGCCTCTTCGAGCGCGAGCTGACGTGAGCGCGGTCCGGCGCTGGCCGCTGCACCCGCAGCCCGGCCCGCTGCAAGCGCTGTCGTCGTGGCTGGGGCGGCTCGCGGACCTGTACGAGATGCCGGTGCATGACCTGCTGCGGCACAACCTCGGTCTGGTCGACCTGGCCCTGCCGGTCGATCTCGACCTCAACCCGCCGACGACGATACTCGTGTCGCTCGCCGAGAAGACCGGCGTGGACCTCAGCCACCTGCGGTCGATGACCCTGATCGGCTGGGTCCCCTGGCTCTTCGACATGCTCCCCGTGGATGTCCAGGACGCGCAGTCGGTCTTCGACGCTTACGTGAGAGACAACTCCGTTCTCTTCGCGCGCAAGGCCGCGACGCAACACGTGCTGCGCTTCAAGCCCGAATGGGCGGGGCCGTGGCTCCTTCCCCACCCCGGCGCTCTGCGAGCCTGTCCGGTCTGTGTCGCCGACCCGGACCGGGGCATGTCCCTGATGTGGCGGCTGGCACTGACGACCAGCTGCGTCGAGCACGACTGCCGTCTCCTGGACATCTCCGAGGTGAGGGCCGCGCGGATCCTGGGCCGGGAAACGCGCCGGGAGCCGCTGGAGCCGCCCCGTGCCGCCCTGGACCGCTACACCCACCAGGCACTGACCACCGGCCGAGTCGACTTGCCCGGCCGGAACGTGCACGCCGGGGTGTGGTTTCGCCTCCTGCGCTCCCTCCTGGACGAGGTCAGCCTCGCCGCGAGCAGCCAAGGCGCCCACGGCAAGAACACGTTGCAGCTGATCTGGCAGAACACCGGACACCCGGAACGCGCGGGGCTGAACGTCTGGCGCCCCTTTGAGCAGCTGAAAGACGAGATCCGAGAGGCGATGTGGGACGCCGCCGCCACCGCGCTCCAGATGGCCGCCGACGGCCTGATCACCGCCCGCGGGCGCCTCAGTTCCGCACTTCAGGCCCCACTCCACGACTACGTCTACGACGGCGACGAACCCTCCCCGCACCGCAACGCCTGGCAGGACTTCACGACCGCCTTCGAGGAAGCGCTCACCACGGCCCGCACCGACCCGCCCACCGCGCGGCAGCTTCTCGCCCTGCTGACCATCGGATGCCGCACCCTCGATCACTTCGAAAAGGAGCGCGCCTCCCTGCACGAGGAAGGCGTCCCCGCCGAGTTCCTGCCCAGCGCCGACGAACTGGGCCGCCTCGACCTCACCTGACGCCGTTCCACATCCATGGAAGTGGAACAGGGCGCCCGACAGGCCGTCAGGAGCCGTATGTCCTGGGCGGATCGCCAGGCGAGCCGTTCCGAAAGTCGTTCCAGAAAAGGTGTTCCGGAACTCCTGTACGGAGCCGAGTTCCGGTACGGTCCGGCCATGGGAACCGACAACCGCCACCCCGAGGGAGGACTCGAACTTGCCTACGCCCGGGTCTCCACCACCAAACAGAGCCTGGAACGCCAACTTGATGCCCTCGGAGCAGCGGGCATCCCCGACGAACAGATCTACGTCGACAAGAAGAGCGGCGCCAGTGTCGACCGCCCCGGCCTGACCGACCTGCTCGCCTACGCCCGCCCCGGCGACACCGTCGTCGTCTACACCCTCGACCGGCTCGGCCGGAACCTGCGCGAAGTCCTCAACCTCGTCCACGACCTGGGCGAGAAGAACATCGGTGTACGCTCCCTGGCCGACCCGCTGCCGATCAACACTGCCGACGAGGGCATGGGCCGCATCGCCTTCCTGCTGCTGGCGCTCTTCGCGGAGATGGAACGCACCTTTACCGCCGAACGCGCAGCCCATGCCCGCGCCGTCGCCGAAGCCGCCGGCCGCCACATCGGCCGCCCCGTCGCCCACCCGGACGACAAGATCGAGTACGCCCGGCTCCTCAAGCAGCAGGGCAGCAGCCTCGGCCAGATCGCCACCAAGACCGGCATCCCCAAGACCTCACTCCACCGCTACCTCGTAGAAGCAGAACCTGCTACCGCGCCGCTCGGAGACTCCCGATGACCCTCGTCTTGGCCCGCAAGCAAGGTGAAATCACCGACCGGAGCTGGCATCACCCACTTCCAAACCGCACAGTCGACGAGGAGTAGCTATGGCGACGATCGGGTTGGCCGCAGCCATCGAGGAGCTGCGGCAAGAGCTGTACCAGGCCCAGGCCCGGGGGGCGCATCAGCAGTTCGGCTTTCAGATCGAGGAAGCCGAGCTGGAGCTGCTGTTGGAACTGCGCGATGACGCCAACGGTGAGGGGAAGCTGCAGTTCGGGGTGGCGACCGTAGGCGGGGGTGGATCGCACTCCTCGGTCCGCGGGCACAAGCTGACGCTGAGGCTGCAGGTCAAGGATCGGGCTTTGGGCGGAGCCAGCCCTGAAATCGGTCGCCGACAGTCCGGCTCCTGGGATGGCGAGGGCTGAGTTGGACCGTCAAAGACTGGTCCTGATCCGCGGTGGTGACGCTGCTGGGTTCCTCCGCGTCGGTACCGGCTATCTGATCGGGCGTCGCCTAGTGCTCACGGCCCGGCACGTTGTCGAGAAGAGCCGGGGCGCCCCCTGGCCCAGGACCGACGTGTGCGTGGGGCACCCGCAGGACGCCGACGTAACGCGCTGCTGGGCATCGGTGTGCTGGACCGACCCGGAGGAGCGCGATGTTGCTTTGCTGCTGCTGGACAAGGAGGTCGAGGTGCCTGGGACGGTGCGCTGGGGCCGCCCCGTTGGCAACGCCCCGCTGCCCTATCAAGGTCTTGGGTACCCTTCGGCGGCCTTCAGGGATGGGCAGCACAAGGTGGAATACCTGAGTGGGAATCTGCCGCCTCAGGCCGGTGGCGTCGGCGCCCAGGATTTGTACGTCCTGGATCAGGAGTCTGCGCCGGACATGCGTGCGGACGGTGAGCAGGCGTGGTCCGGGGCTTCCGGCAGCGCGGTCTTCTGCCAAGATCATCTTGTCGGCGTCGTCATCCACGATGACCGCGCGTTCGCGAACCGCCGGCTGCACGCCTGTCCGGCCCGTACCTTCACCGGCGACCCCGCATTCGCCGCGCTCCTGCAACGTTACGGCGACGGCCCACTCGGGCTGGTCGACCTCTCAGCCAAACAGCCCAGCACCCCTAGCGAAAGAGCCGAGAACCGTTATACCCTCCGCGTCGGTGGCGTCACCGTGCGACTGCCGCCGAAGATCGCTCCGACGCTGTCCGGCCTGCCCCGCGCGTCGCCGACCTTTACCGCCCGTGAGAATGACCTTGAGGAAGTCCTCAAGCTGCTGAAGCCCGGCAGGCCTCGAAAAACGCCCCCGGTCGTGGCGGTCGCGGGCATGGCCGGTGTCGGCAAGACAGAACTGGCTGTGCAGATCGCCCAACAAGCGCTGGACCACGGCTGGTTCCCAGGCGGAGTACTGTTTCGCGATCTGCACGGTTACGATCCACGGCGGGCGTCGCCGAATGTGACCCTGGATAGCATCCTGCGCGATTTAGGTGTCCCGGGCAGCTGTATACCCCACGACCTAGTGTCTCGTGATCCTGTAGGCGTTACTTGATCTCGCGTATCTCGTTGTTACCGACATGGAGCTCTCCGTGGAACAGGCCGCAGAGTTGCGGG
>NZ_JBVHTA010000034.1:0-84871 GCF_055566095.1 Streptomyces sp. NPDC027962 | reverse complement strand
CCCCCCCCCCCCCCCCCCCCCCCCCCCCCCCCCCCCCCCCCCCCCCCCCCCCCCCCCCCCCCCCCCCCCCCCCCCCCCCCCCCCCCCCCCCCCGCCGTTCTGCCCGCCCTCTGCGCCACCCGGACCACCGGTTGGGGAATCGTCTACCACGCCTTCCCCGTCATGCTCTCCCGTATCGCCGCCGACACCGGACGGTCCGCCGGCAGCCTCGCCGGCGCCTTCTCCCTCGCCCTGCTCGTCCCGGCCGCGGTGGGGATCCCGATGGGCCGCGCCCTGGACCGACGGGGTCCGCACGTCATGACGGCCGGCTCATCTCTCGCTGTCGTCGCGGTTCTCGCTGTTGGCCGCGCCGCTCCCAGCGGTCGGAAGGGATCTGCCCACACCGGCAACGGAGGCCAGAACTGAGACCGCGTACGCCGAAGGGCCCCACCGCGAACGGCAGGGCCCTTCGACATCGTGCCCGGTGAGGCACTCGCGGAGGATACGAGATTCGAACTCGTGAGGGGTTGCCCCCAACACGCTTTCCAAATGTTCGTCCCACCGTCTACGCACGATCAGGGCGTACCGACCTGCGGCGGAGCGACCGGGTCGCCTCCGTCCGGACGGTGCTGGACGGAGGTGAATGCAACCAGAACTGCAACCAACGCTTGCCTATTTGCCGCCCTCCGGGCCGTACCACTGGAGAGCCTGGCCAGTCACTGCGGCGATGCACTCGAAGTCGTGGTCGCGGTGCAGGAGGGTGAGCCCCTGCTGCTCGGCCGTCGCGGCGACGACGAGATCCACCGCACCCGCACTGCGGTGCTTGCCCTGTTTGGTGAGGGCTTCCTGAACCTGCCAGGCACGGTCGTAGGCGCGGTCGTCGACGGGAACCCAGCCAAAGATCAGTCGTATGTCCTCGATGCCGCGCGCCCGGTCGGCTGCCGACCGGGCGCTGAAGAAGAATTCCAGCTCTGTGATGGGGCAGGTCGCGATGAGGCCGGCGGCTGCCGCCTGGTCCCAGCCGTACTGCTCCGAGTCCCCGCGCAGGAAGCGCGCGAGCGCGCTGGTGTCGATCAGGAACTGTGCCGCGTTCACCGCCGGTAATTTCCCTTGTCCTCGAAGAGCTCCAGATCGAACGCGCCCTCGCCGGCTGCGGCGCGGAGCCGGGTGAGGGCCAGGGCACGGCGCCGGTTCTCCAGTACCTCGCGCAGTGCGGTGTTGACGGTCTCCTTCTTGGTGCTCGTCCCCAGGGCTTTCGCCACGTCCGCGACCAGCTCGTCGTCGAGATCAATGACGGTCCGACTCACGATGCACCTCCAGATATCAAGTATGGAGACAAGTATATCTCGCTTGGTTCATGGGGTGCTGTACGCGGCCGTATGCGTGGTCTACGCGGGCATGACGCTGTGGATCCGGGAGAGGGTGAAGACGCGCTCGTCGTCCCTCAGATGGCACCAGGCTTCGAGATAGGGGGGATCGAGGGAGAGGCGGCTGAGGGTGCGCACGGTGCGGCTTCCTGAAGTGGCGACGTACTCGACCGTGACGGCCGTACCGGCGTCGAGGGCATGGGCGAGCTGGCGGACATCGCTGTACGACAGTCGCTTCGCGTACCCGGAGACGATTTCCTCGGTGTCCGTGCCATAGGGTGCTCCGCCGAACGGGTCGGGGGCCGGGGTGGTCGGCGGGGCGGTCAGCAGTCGGGCGGCCAAGACGCTCAGGTCGACGGCGTCCGGGGCCTTCGCCGCGCGGTTGGCCGCGCTCCGGAGGCCCGCCCTACCGCCGGCCCTGCGCGGGGCCGGGACGGGAGCGGCGACCCGCTGAGGCAGGGCCTTCTCGATGCGTACGGTTCCCTCGGTCGTCTCGGCGACGGGGGCGTAGCCCTCGGCACGGAGCGCGGTGAGGGTCGGCTCGAGCGGGCTGCGGCTGAGCAGCACCGTCGGGGCGAGCAGCCGCAGGCCGAGCCTGGAGAGCTTGCGGTGGGCTGCGAGTTCGGCCAGGAGCGCGGGCTCCTCGCCGTGGATGACGCAGGCGGCGGGGGCGATGCGCACGCGACCGTGGCTGCGCGCGGTGTCGGCGATGAGATAGGACAAGGGCTGCGGGAGGGGCCCGGCGGCGACCGCGGCCAGGTCGGCTGCGATGCCGTCCGGGGTGCGGCCGGTGTCCAGGGCTCGGCGGACGCTGCCGGCGCCGAACCGCCACACCGAGGCCGTGCCGCTGGTCTCCCGGTCGGCGACGGAATCCAGGAGCGCGCTGAGCCGCGCGGTCGGGGTTCCGGTGACGACGGCGGTGAGGTCGGCGCCGATCCGGGCTGTCGCGGTGGCCTCGGGCAGCAGCCGCCGACACGCGACGGTCAGTCCTTCCGTGTCGTCGGCCAGCAGAGCGGCACCGACGGGCGACAGGGCGCCGCGGGCGAGTACGCCGAGCAGCTCGGCCTCGCGGATCGCGGCGGCGAATGGTGTTCCGCCCTGCGGTGACGGGTCGGCGAGCGGGCGATGCCAGGCCACGAGTGGCCCCAGATCCGTAGTGGTCCTCGCTCCCTGCCCTGCCGGGAGCTCTGCTGCCGCGGCGAGCAGCCCGTGCCGGGCCTGCAGGCAGCCGCCGCAGGGTGGCGCCCCGGCGAGTGCGGGGAGTGCCTTGTTGTCCTCGTCGCGCGCCTGGGAGGGGGTGAGTGCCAGGTTCCGCCACGCCTGAAGCAGTCCAGCGAACTGTTCCGAGGGTTGCTCCGCCGCCCAGGCGTCGTACGCCTCGGTGGGTGCGACGCGGTCGCCGTCGCGTCCCAGCAGCCCGGCCGCGTACGCGGTCTCCAGGGTGATGCGTACCACGGCGTCATCGGCCTGCGCGACCTTGCTGATCCGGGTCAGTTCTCGTGCGCCGATCCCGCCGGACTTCAGCCGGGCCGGCGGGGAAGCCGAGCAGACCGACAGAACCGAGGCGGCATGGGCCGCGAACGCCGTGGCCGCGGCCGCCGCCTCTCGGTCCACCTCCGCCGCAGTCGCGGACACCAGCCGCACGGAAGGTGGGACGGCCGCGAAAGGGGCGTGCCAGCCGGGCCCGCGCAGCGCGAGCGCCACCTCGACGGGCATGCGGGCCGGACCGTAGCGGCGCCGGTCCTGGATGAGGAGTCCGCGGTCCAGCGCCCATCGCGCACCCGGTTCGACGTCGGGCCCCGGAGTCCCGAACATGATGAACTGCGGCTCGCTCGGCGCAGACCGAGCGCGGTGCTCAAGGAGCTTGCGGGCCGCCGCAGGGGTCTTCGCGATCACCGAGGCGATCCGTTCCGGATCGCTGTGGTGCTCCACCAGGGCGGCCAGTCGCTGCTGCTTGGTGCTGGGCGGCTTGACACCCAACGCCGCCAGCATGCGGCGCAGTTCATCGGAGGTCGCGCCCGTCAGCAGCTCCTCCAGCGGCGCGTCGAGACCCAGCGGAGCGTCCCACGCCTGCCGCAACGGTGCGGCCATGCGCAGCATCCCGTTGCCGTCCGGCCAGACCAGCGCGTGATCGGACAGCATCTCCAGCGTCGCGTCCAGTTCGCGAGCAGCACCGGGGGCCGTCGCGCCCAGCAACTCCGCCAGGGCATCGCGCGACACGCGTGCCCCCAGGGCCGCCATGGCTTCGGCTGCCTGCAAGCACGGCAGCGCGAGCCGCGGCAGGGCGAGTGCCACCGACCCCGGGCGCTGAAGACGGTCCGCCAACTCCCCCACCGAGCGCGGCTCCGGAGGGGACACTGTGTCCCTCCGTGCCGCGAGCACGCGTGCCAGACGCGCTCCGTCGAGATCGCACAGCCACGCTGTCAGTGTTGATCCGGACGCCATCGAGAACACCCCGCCAGGTACAAGGAACACGTCGGCGCCGGACCTCGGCGGGTCCTGCACCTGGCTCAAGGATGGCGGATCCCCTGACTCGCTTGTGTCGCGCGGCAGAAGGTCCTCCTCACGGGCTCCCTTCAGATGTGCCCAGTGAATCGTCCGTTCCTTGAAATGTCCTGAATGCTGTGGTGTAAATGCAACCAGAAGCGCAACCAGCTCAAACCGAAGGGCCCCACCGCAAGCGGTGGGGCCCTTCGACATCGTGCCCGGTGAGGCACTGGCGGAGGATACGAGATTCGAACTCGTGAGGGGTTGCCCCCAACACGCTTTCCAACTGTCCGCATGACCGTTCGAGGTCGGTCGTGGACGTCCACGGGGCAGTTCAGAGGGGGTTCGCGTACGGCGGTGAACGGTGGCGTCCGTCAGCGCACTGGACAAAGACCAGGACAAAGAGCGGCTCTTAAAACGCGCGCGGCACGCCTGCTCGCCGTCGGCGACCAGGCGCGCGGCGGCCATCCGCGCCCCGACTTGCGGGACGCAGTGAGGAGGCGAAGAGTGGGCTTTGTGCCGCCTGCACCGTCGAGTTGATCTCCGGTGGTCTTAGGCTGGCGCGTCCTCAGGGCGACGCCAGCAAAGCAGGACATTGCAGAGCGCATCTGGAGCGGTCATGGCCAGAACTGCCCGGCGCAGAGCCTCCCGTATGGCTGGGGCATCCTGCTTGGCTGCAGCGCTTGCCCTGCCTGCAGGCGTTACCGGCGCCGTGGCAGCGCCCCAAGTCATGGCTAAAGCTGCGGCCGCAGCGCCAGCCCAACCCACTCCCCCGCCGCCTCCTGAGCCGCCACCCCCGCCGCCAGAGCCACCACCCCCGCCTCCGCCTCCGGACCCCCCGTCGCCACCGTCCTCGGAGCCCCCTCCGCCTCCGCCTCCGGAGCCCCCTCCGCCACCGTCCTCGGAGGCAGAGGAAGAGCCGAAGGAGGAAGAGCCGAAGGAGGAAGAGCCGAAGGAGGAAGAGCCGAAGGAGGAAGCGACCAAGGAGGAAGCGAAACAGGAGGAAGCGAAAGAGGAGGAAGCGAAAGAGGAGGAAGTGAAGCTGGATAACCTCACAAACGAGCTGCAGGATCTGGAGGCCTCGGACGAAACGAAGGTGCCGGAGGAACTGAAGGAGGATGTAGTACAGGCATCCGCCGAGCTGAAGAAGCTGCTCGACCCGAAGGCGAAAACTTCCCCGGAGGTTCGGGGCACGATTGAGAAGACCGTAGAGCCGCTCGCCGACGCGCTGAAGATAATCCAGGACCCGAAAACGCCACCGGAGAAGCGGGAAACGATCGAGAAGATCGTGGAACAGTTGAAGATCATCATAGTTGAATGCCCAAAGACGCACTCAATTGATTGGCACGGGATCGGGCTGATCACCGAACAGTTGAAGATCATCATAATTAAATCCCCGAAGACGCCACCGGACGTTTGGCACGACATCGGGAAGACGATCGAACCTATTACCCACTGGCTGCAGATAATTATCCAGGCTCCAAAGATTCCGCCGGATAAGTGGGCGGTAATTAAGAAGACCATTGAGCCGATGCCCGGCGTCATGAAGATAATCCAGCGCCCGAAGGTGCCACCAGAGAAGCGGGAAATGGCAGAGAAGGTATTGGGACAGCTAATTGGCGCAGTTGAGACCTTCCACAAGGTGAAGGAAAAGGAAGCGCAGATATATCTGCCGGCAAAAGAGGACGTAGAGCGGGCAATCATCGCGGCCAAGAAGCTGGAGTGCTCAAAAGTCGAGATAATCTACATGCGGGGCACCTTCGATAGCTCAGGCGGGACGTGGGCGACTGCGGCTCTCGAGAAGCAGTTGGCTCCCCTCGAAACCAATGTGTGGGTGCCGCCCCAGGAGAACTACCCTGCCGACCTGCGTCCTGAATCGGTACAGAGAGGCAACGAGGCTCTCGTCAAGCACATGGAGGAGAAAGTTGCGCTGTGCGGCCCCGACCAAGAATTCGTTCTCATCGGATACTCGCAGGGTGCTAACGTCGTACAGAATGCGCTCGGTGGAGATACCAGTGGTGCCATCGTGGGTGGCAAAACCGGCCCTCAGATTTCGAAGGAACTCGGGAAAAAAATTCGTTCCGTACTGTTGTTCGGTAATCCGAACCGCCGGGCGGTAGGGGCTGAGAGGGTCCCGGAAGTCTCGCCCGAATATAAAGGGCGAACCTTGGATATCTGTGCTCCCGGCGACCCGCTCTGCACGCCATACAAGGGAGGAGGGCTAGCTGGAGGGGCAGCGGAATGGGCTGCTGTCGCTAATCACTTTACCGAGAAGTGGTATACGGGGTATATGGGAGAGGTGGGTAAATGCGTTAAGAAGGAGCTCGATATGGGGGATGAATGCAATAAGGGAAAACTCACTGGGCGTGAGTGAATCCGTAGGTGGCGTGCTACCCTCATCAGAGAGACATCTGGGCTGCACATCCTGACTGCAGCACTCTGCGGCTCGCATCATGTGCTTAGGTGTGGAGATGAGCGCTCTCTGTGTCGTTGCATCGGCACTACCCCCGGAATCCAAACGGGACGACCACGCTCCACACTTTGTAGTGCCTTACTCCCCATATGGCCCAAGAGTTAAGGCCGCGCCCGTTTCCCGTTTGTGCCGGTCAGGAGGGGAGGAACCCCGGTTTCCCCGTGCCCAGCTCTTGCAGGTGGTTCAGGTAGTCCTGCGCGGCCGGCTCGGTGCTGTAGCGCTGCCTCATGACGGCCGCGAGTTCTCGACTGGTCATGATGAGAGACGGGACGGACTGCCGCTCGCCCTGTAGGGCGCGCTCGCCGTGGATGAGGGCTTGTTCGAGGTCGCCCTCTCGCGCTGCGGTGACCCCCAGGGTTACCCGCGCTTCGGCGTTCCGCATGGGTGAACGCTCCGTGCCGTCGAAGTCAGTTCCCGCGCGCAGAACCTCTTCCGCGAGTGTTCGCGCAAGCCGGTCTTCCCCGACTAGCCGGTAGCAGTCCATCGCGTAGAAGTCGAACTTGGCGGGGTCGACGACAAAGTGGTTGTCCAGGTTCTCGGGATACGGCATCCCCTCCAGCAGTCGGCGTCCCTTGTCGAGGGCCACTTCAACCTGCCGACGGTCCCCGAGTCGCGCCCATGCCTTGGCCTCCTGGCCGGCAAGCTGCACGGCGACGCCATGGTGTGCTGCGGTCTCTGCCCCGGCTTGCGCTGCCGCGATGACCCCGCGATAGTCGCCGGTCGTGAGGGCGAACCACGCCCGCATCTCGTGCGCCCACCCCGCCACCTCGGGGTGGTCGGACTCGGTCGCGAGCGACAGAGCTGCACGCCGCGTTGACTCGGCCGCGTGGCGGTCGCCCGTGTCGTACTCGACACAGCCGACCAGCAAGGCGAGCCAGCCCGACAGCGCGAGCACCTCGCGATGCTGGGCAAGCGTGAGGCTCTTCGTGTGCAGGTCGACAACGCGGCGAAGCCACTGCCGACCCTCTATGAGGAGCTGGGCACTCGGCATGAACGGGTACTCGGAGCAGAGGCGGTCCGTGGTGATCCGGAGCGCATCGAGCGTCGCGCTGTCGACGTCGGACCGGTTCAGGCGACTCACGATCTCCAGAGTCTCCATCCCGCTTGCTGCCAAGATCTCCTTGTCACCGTCCCGTCGTGACGGAGCAGGGAAGAGGGCGTGTGTCACCGTGCCGAACACCGCCGCGATGATCGGCTGATAGAAGTCGTTCGGTGCTTGGCCGGACTCCCAGCGCTTCCACTGGCGAATCATGCTGTCCTCTGCCGGCAGCTCCGTAGGTGCGTGCGCACGCAGGGCCCTGACCGCGTCACGCTGTGACCAGTCGCGCGCCTGTCGTTCGGCAGCGATGCGTCGCGCCCATGCGGGCCTGTCGTCAGTCATGCGCCCTCCTCCGAGTGCCTACTCCGAGTCTCGCGCGCGGGCAGGGGGGACAGGGAAGGGGACAGAGGGGTGTCACTGGACATGTCCCCACCCCCGTTTCGCCGTCCCCTTGCTGTCACTTACCTCACACACTCCGTTACTCCCATGCTGGTTGCAGATCAAGCGCCACCTGGTGCGGAGCGGCTTTCCAGTGCTTCGAGCCGTTCGGTCAACGCCTGGAGTTGGGAGCGGATTTCCTTGATGTCATCACGTACGTCGCCGCCCGGGGCAGACCCGTCGCTGACGAAGTTGCCCAGGTTCCCCGCCGACACGATCAGCCCTTCGGCCCGAAGTGCGGCCAGCCCGTTCTGGATGGTCTGGCTGGCGTACCCGAAGCGGTCCATCAGCTCTCGCTGAGACGGGAGTTTTTCCCCCGGCTTCATCTTCTTGATGTCGTCGCGGAGCGCGTCTGCGACCTGCACCGCCTTTGGCTTGGGCCCTCCTGTGACAGTCATGTCTTGAGGTTACCCACCACAGCGAACTAGTGCGCATCACTCCACAAGGGTTGTGCACCACAGCAGACTAGTGCAAGCTAGTCAGCAAGAGTCGCCCCGACTCAAAGGGGAAACCGCTTGACCTGCACAGACAGCGTCCGGAGGAAAGCCCGCAGGGGTGAGTACGAAGGAAGCGCCGGTTCCTTGAGAACTCAACAGAGTGCTTTGAGATCGACGGGGCGTGACCCCGTCCCCGTGACGGCCGGGTGACGACCGTCGGCCCCGGTATCCAGCCGTGAGGGCGCGGAATCGACTTCCGCCCGGGGCTACTTGGCCCGCCGCGACGTGCGGCGTTGGCCCTCACCTCCGGACGCGGCGGCACTCCCGGACAGGACAGCCCGCCGCGCCGGATCTCCTATCCCGACGTTCAAGGAGAGATCCACCATGCGTATGCGCACTTTCGTCGCCGGCCAGGAAGCCCACGGCGACATCGAGTTCGCGGAACTGGCGCTCGGTATCGACATCGACCTGTTTCGGGGCCCGCTGGAGTTCGAGACGGACGGCGAGCGTGCCGCCCGTGAAGACGCGGCCCGTGACATCCTCGCCGACCTGCGGGCGGAGGCGGCGGCCGGTGACGAGATCGCCGGTTGGGACGCCCTGTACGCCGACGCGCTGACCCGCACGGTGCCGTTCCTGCGCGCCGCTCGCGGCCACCGGTCGGAGACGGGGGAAGCGGCATGAGCACCGTCACGCAGAACCTGACGGCCGCGCACGCTGAGGTGAAGGCGGAGATTGCGCGGACCGACGCCAAGACGGCGCTGTTGCTGGCGTTCGTCGGCGCGGTGCTCGCCGGCGCCTGGACGGTCGCCCGTGACATGCCGCTGAATGTCCCCGCGTATGTGGCGGGTGGGTGCGGGTTGGCGCTGCTGATCGGGGCGGCGGGCCTGTTGCTGCGGTCGGTGCGACCCAACATCAAGGGGCGGCACGGTTTCCCGCTGTGGGCCACGCTCACGGCGCAGGAGATCACGAATGTTGCCGCATCCCGAGACCTCGCCGCCGACATTGCGGGCCTGTCCCGTCTGGCGGTCGTCAAGTTCACCTGCCTGCGCCGCGCGGTCGACGCGACGTGCGCGGGCGGCGCTCTGCTCATCCTGGCTGTCGTGTTCGCCCTGGGAGGTGCGGCATGAGCGAGACCCGCAAGCCGCTGACGAAGGTTCAGATCGGCGTCCTGACGGCCGCTTTCGTGCCCATGCTCGCTACGGGTGTGATCGGCGGTATCGGTACGTACAGCAACATCGGGCACTCCTACGGCAAGGGCACCGCGCTCGGGGCCCTCGCCGCCGGCGAGGGTGCCACCGCCGTCCTCGCCCTGGTCCTGCTGGGACTGACCATGCTGGGACAGTCCTCCCCGCGCGTCGTACGGATCGGGTTGTGGGCACTGCCGGCCGCCGCCGCCGTCATGGGTGCCATGGCCGCGCCGGACCCGGGACGGACCGTGATCTACGCCCTGACCCCGATGGGCATGTCCGTGTCGGCGGAGGGCATGGCGTTCCTAGCCCGCCGGATCGTCGTCCACACCGACGGCCGCGACGCGGAGAACGAGCGGCGCACCGCCGACATCGTGCAGGCCCTCGCCTACCACCGTGCGCGTGCCGCACACCACCCGGTCAGCCGGGTGCGGAAGCGGTCGGATCGGGCGTCGTGGCGTCTGGCCCGCAAGGTTGGGGTCGGGGATGCCACGCTCGGATCGAGGCTGCTGGATGTCCAGCGTGACCGGATCACGGACGGTGCGGATGCCGCGCTCGCGTCGATGTTCGGTGGCACGGCCCCCGCCCTCGCCCCGGCTCCCGACGCGGACGTGAATGCGGAGGAATCCACCGAGATCATGAGGAATCGGTCTATGGCTGACCTGCGGGAATCGACCCCGGCGCCGTCAGTGGTGTTGACCCGATTCCCCGCGCCCGATCCGGTGGCGGTCGACTTCATGAAGTCGACGCTCCCCTTCAAGCCCGTCCCGGCGATCGCCTCGCCGGTCGACCCGGTGAGCGTCGACCTCGCCCCGACCGATCGGCGGACGGTGGCGGTCGACTCCCCCCGATCCCGGCGGGCGACCGGCAAGGTTCCCGACGTGGCCCGGTCGCCCCGGCCGAAGCGCACGACGGAACAGTTGCTCGCTGAGGCACGCACCGCGACCGCCGATTGGCCGGACAGCCGGATCACTGCGGAGGGCATCCGCCGCGAGGTCCACACCTCGCCAGCGAACGCGCGGATGCTGCGGGACACGATCCTTGCCGAGCGCGCCGCTGGTGGCGCTGAAGCCGCGTGAGCCGGCTGACCCTCGCCGACTGCTTCGACCCGACCGGCGAGCGCTTCGGCATCCCCACCTACCCGTGGCGCTACGCCCCCGACGACTTGGCCACCCGCCGCCAACTCCGCGTTCGTGGCCTGCGGCCGGGAGGTCAGGAGATCGCGGCACAGATCCTGAGGCCCCGTCGGCGGCGCGAACCGCTGACCGCGTACCTGTACCGGGTCGACCTCGCCCGGCCGGTGCGGCCGATGACCCCGGCGAGGTGGGCGGCGCTCGCCAAGGCCAATGCCGCCCGCCGCCGCTGCTCCGAGTGCGGCCGCGACGCCGGATACGTCATCCCGCCCACGCTCGGATCGTGCGTGACCTGCGCCTATCCCGAGGAACAGCGCGCCGCTTGAACCACCCCGAACCCGGGTCCGGCCGCCCACCTTCCACAGCAAGCCGGCCGGACCCTTCGACTCCCGAAGGAGTGCGTACATCGTGACGGAAACCACCGCCTTCCCGCCCCCGGAGGACCCGGAGGCCACCGAACAGTCGACGGCCGACATCGTGCCGTTCCCGCTGAAGAAGAAGACCGACCCCGACCCGACCGCCCCGAGCGAGGGCGTGGTCAAGCCGGGGGAGTGGGAGGCCGAACTCCCCGACACCGACGACCCGGAGGCCGACGGCCTGACCGAGGGGGCGCCCGTCGACCCGCCGCGCGAGGTCTACCCGCCCTCGGTCGCGGAATGGATGGAAGCCAAGGACAAGGCCCGTCTGCCGGTGCTGCCGGACTGGGTGAAGCTCCCTGACCAGCGCAAGGCCGTCCGCAAGTGGGCGATCCGGCACTACTCGGCCGTGGTCGGCTATCACGCCGTGCGGCTGCCGCTGGTCTACACGCCGAAGATCTGCGTGTACTCGCCGCGCGGCGCGTGGCGGTGGTCGACCGCGATCGGCCGGTGGGTGTTCGACGCGGAGGGCAACACGCTGCGGCTCGCCTCCGTGGCGAATGAGGACGCGGCGGAGTACCTGAAGCTGTCGCGGCAGCGCAACGACCGCGTCCGGCTGCGGGCGATCGTGGCGACGATCGCCGGCTTCGTCGGTCTGGCCGCCGCGCTGACCCTGTACGTCATGGCGCCGTCGTGGCTGCTCATGCTGGCCATGGCGACGCTGACCACCACCCTGGGTGTGGTCGGGGCGCCGGCGGACCGGCCGCTCATCGACATGGCCAAGGTGACGTTCCGCAAGCGCAAGCTGTCCTCGGACATCGTCATCCGCGCACACGAGGCGTCCGGCCTGACCACCAGGGATCAGACGATCGCGTTCCCGCGGCCGATCGGCCGGGACGGGGACGGCTGGCGCGTGGTCGTGGATCTGCCGTACGGCAAGACGTTCGAAGACGCGATGAAGGCTCACGCCCGTCTCGCCTCCGGTATGGACATCGCCCCGACTCAGCTCTTCCTCGACAAGGACGAGACGAGCGGTCGGCGGGTGTCGTACTGGATCGCCGACCGTGACCCGCTCGCCGTGCCGTCGGGCAAGTCCCCGCTGTTGGGGGCGACGAGGGTGGACTTCTGGAAGCCGTTCCCGTGGGGGGTAGACGAGCGCGGCAACCCGGTCATGGCCACGATGCTGTGGCTGTCGCTGCTGGTCGGCGCCGTGCCGCGTCAGGGCAAGACGTTCTCAGCCCGCACGATCGCGCTCGCCGCCGCGCTGGACCCGTACGTCAGGCTGTACGTGTTCGACGGCAAGGCGTCGCCGGACTGGCGCACGTTCGCCAAGGTCGCCCACCGCATCGGGTTCGGCATCGTGCCGAAGAACGGGGTCGACCCGGTTCAGCACCTGCTGACCTCGCTGCGGGAGCTCAAGGCGGACGTCGAAGACCGGTACCACCGGCTGTCCGAACTGCCGTTGCACGTCTGCCCGGAGGGCAAGCTCACACCGGAGATCAGCCGGGACAAGAAGCTGAACATGCCGCTCACGCTGTTCGTGGTGGACGAGGTGCAGGAGTACTTGACCCACCCCGAGCACGGCAAGGAGATCCTTTCCCTGATGGTCTACCTCGCCCGGGTCGCCCCGGCGGTCGGTGTCTCGGTGATGACCGCGACGCAGAAGCCGGACGACAAGGCGTGCCCCTCGGAGCTGCGTGACCAGCATCAGGCCCGGTTCGCGCTGCGGGTCGGCGCCTACCAGGTCTCGGACACGATCCTCGGTGCGGGTTCGTACTCGGAGGGGTTGGACGCGTCCAAGCTGCTGAAGTCCCACAAGGGTGTGGGCCTGCTCAAGGGCATGTCGGACGACTCGGGGATCGTGCGCACGTACCTCGCCGACGGCCGCGACTCCGACCGCATCCTGACCCGCGCCGCCGCGCTGCGGGAGGCGGAGGGGACGCTGTCGGGTGACGCGGTCGGCGAGGCACCCGCGCCGGAGACGTCCGCGACGATCCTTGACGACGTCGCGGCCGTGCTCGGCAAGGGCGAGGCCAAGGTGTGGTCCGAAACGGTCGTGGACCGGCTTGCCGACCTGCGGCCCGACGTCTACGGCCCGTGGGCGGAGTTGGAGCCCAAGCCCAAGGCGGAAGCGCTCACCGCCGCGCTCAAGCCGTTCGGCCTCGGCACGGTGCAGATCAGCCGGCGCATCGATGGCGAACAGATCAACAAGCGCGGCATCAAGCGCGACGACATCGCCACCGCGATTACAGAGCGCAACAGGAAGCGGGACGCCGGATAGGTCTCACGGACTGCTACCGGTAGCGGCAGGCGTCGCTACCGGTAGCAACCCTGCTAGCGACCAAAACCGCCCCTGATCAGGCCGCTAGCACGTAGCGGCCGACCTGCGAAAACCCCCTTTAACCCCTCTGAGAGGCCCCTGATGAGCCTTGCAGTCCTCGCTACCGCATGCCTGCTGATCGTCACCCTCGGTTATGTCGTCAAGTGCTGGCTGAGCCCGTTCGGAGACTGCCGCAAGTGTGACGGCATGGGCCACGAACTCAAGACCGGCCGCAAGGGCAAGACCAAGCGCGGCCGTGACTGCCGCCGCTGCGACGCCACCGGCAAGCGCATACGCGTCGGCCGCTGGATCTACAACCGCGCCGCGCGCACCTACCGTGCCGGCACCCGCTGACCCGCCGGGAGACACCGTGACGCTCACCATCCCGCTCGTTCTGCTGCTCGCCGTGGTCGTCGTGCTGCTGCTGCGCTTCCGCGCGGTCGGCGCCGGGGCGGCCGTCGCCGTCGCGCTCTTCGGCTTCTACCTCGCCCACACCGGCGCGGCCGACACCGTCAACCGACTCGTCACCGCCGTCACCGACGCCCTACCCGGCATCACCCGCTGACCCGAAGGGAGACCAGCACCGTGAACGAACCCACCGCGTACGGCCACCTCGCCGGACACGAGACGGCGGCCGTGGAAGTCCACACCCCCACGCCGATCGTTCCCGCCCACACCGCGCCGCTCATGCCCATGCAGCCGGGCACCATCCCGGCCGTGGCGAGTGTCGTCCTCCCCGACGGCCGCGTCGTCACGGGCTACGCCATCGAGCCCGCCAAGCCCGAACCGGCCGCCGCCAAGCCAGCCGTCTCCCGCGCGGCGGTGAACATCGCGCTCGGGGGCGTCGGGTTCCTCGCCGTGTGCGGCGGATTGCTGATGCTCACCACGTTCATCACCGCGCTTACCGCGCTCATCACCCAGCTCGTCGTCCTCGCCGCCGTCATCTTCGGCGGGTGGATCGCGGTGCAGGTGTTCAGCGCGAGCGGCGGCAAGGGCGGGACGACGGTCAACATCCGCAAGGCCGTCATCAAGCGCAACAAGTTCTACGGCTGACAGGAGGCCAACCGCCGTGATCCGACTGCGCATTCAGGTTGCCCACTGGCCCCGCCGGTCCTTGGTCCTGACCGACACGCCCCGCCTCGACTGCCCCGAGTGCGAGGGCGTGGGGGGCATCGAGCACGACTACGGCGACTACGAGACCGGTGAGTACGCCGGTACCGACTGGGAGCCCTGCGGCTGCTGGAACGAGACCCGCCGGTGGTTCCTGATGCCCCTGCCGCGCCGGTCCCGGTGGCTGCGTCGCCGTGACAGCGGCCGTGACCCGTGGGGGCCCGGCGGCTACAGCAACGAACCGCCCTTCTAGCTCTGCCCGTGGGCGGCGGCACTCCCGGACAAGGACAGCCCGCCGCCCACGGTCTCCCAATCCCGACGTAGCAGAACAGGAGACCTACAGCATGACCCAACCGCGCGTTTTCGGCGAGGGCCCTTTGGCCCCTGCCACCCGTTCGGGGCGAGTGTCCCGGCCGCGTCTGCTGGATCTGTTCTCGTGTGCCGGTGGTGCCGCCATGGGCTACCACCGCGCCGGGTTCGACGTGGACGGCTGCGACATCGCCGACCGCCCCAACTACCCCTTCCCCTACCACCACGGCGACGCCCTCACCTACCTCGCCGCCCTGATCGCGTCGGGTCAGATCCACCGGTACGCATTCGTCCACGCCTCCCCGCCGTGCCAACACGGATGCGCCCTGACCGTGGGCACCAACGCCTCACAGGGATGGGGCCGCGCCCACGTCGACCTGGTGGCGCCCGTCCGCGACCTCTTGGACGCAACCGGGCTGCCGTACGTCATCGAGCAACCCAACGGCCGCGCCGCGATTCGCAAGGACCTGACGCTGTGCGGCGAGATGTTCGGTCTCGGGGTCATCCGTCACCGCAACTTCGAGTTGGGCGGATGGACGGCCGCGCGGCCGGCGCACGTCCCGCACAGGGGCCGCGTACGCGGCTACCGGCACGGCCGTTTCTACGACGGCCCGTACGTGGCCGCGTACGGCAACGGCGGCGGCAAGCCGTCCGTTCCGGAACTCCAGACGGCCATGGGCATGACGTGGACGGACGTGCGGGAGGAACTGACGGAGGCGATTCCGCCCGCCTACACCGAGTGGATCGGCCGCGCCTACCTCGCCGACCAAGTCCCCGCGCTGGGGGTGGCCGCGTGAGTGCGCGTGTGCTGCCGCTGCGGCAGCCGAACGGGCTGCGGGTACTGGATCTGTGCTGCGGCGCGGGGGGCCTGTCCATGGGCTACTACCTCGCCGGGTTCGACGTCGTGGGCGTCGACAACCGCCCGCAGCCGAACTACCCCTTCACCTTCCACCAGGCCGACGCCCTCACCTTCCCGCTGGACGGGTTCGACCTGGTCCACGCATCGTGGCCGTGCCAGCACTTCGCCAAGGTCACCGCATGGCGCGGAAGTCGGGCGGGCCACCCCGACCTGCTCACGCCCGGCCGCGTGCGGCTGGAAGCCTCCGGGCTGCCGTGGGTCATCGAGAACGTCCCTGAGGCCCCGCTGAGGCCGGACTACCTGCTGTGCGGGACTCAGTTCGGGCTCAGCGTCCGCCGCCACCGCGTGTTCGAGACGTCGTGGGGCGGCGGCGGGGACCTGGTCCCGCCGTGCTGGCACCACAAGGGTCTGCTGGCGTTCGAGCACAAGGGCGAGCGCGCGTATGCCGACGCCATGGGCTGCACCTGGATGTCCAACATCGAAGCCCGGCAGGCCGTCCCGCCCGCGTACACCGAGTGGATCGCCACCCAGTTCCTCGCCCTGGAAGGGAGGGCCGCCGCATGACCACCACACCCACCCCCCTGGATGCCGCCCTCGCTCTCGCGGCGGCCGGCGTCCCGGTCCTGCCCCTGCGGGCCGGGAAGGTCCCGTTCGGCAACTGCCGTTTCTGCAAGGACGGCGCCTGCGGCGGACGGCCCAACATGAAAGCGGCGGGCCCTTGCCGGTGCCCCGCGCCGTGCCACGCGTGGGCCGCTGCGACCACCGACCCGCACGTCCTCACCTCGCCCGTGTGGGCGCAGGTGTGGCGTGAGGCCGTGGCGGTCGCCTACCACCCCGGCGGGGCCGGGCTGACGGTGGTCGACCTGGACAACGCAGCGGCCGTTGCATGGGCCCGCGAGACCCTGCCCGCGACCCGGACCGTGCCGACGACGCGGGGCGAGCACTGGATCTACCAGGGCGCCATGACGTCGTCGAACGCGGTCCGGCCGGGTGTCGACATCAAGTCCATGACGCAGTACGCCCGTTGGCTCGGACCCGGGTCCGGCCGCATGGCCGTCCTCCCGGCCGCCGTGCGCGCCCTGGTCGTGAAGGAAGACACCACCCCCGCCCGGCGCGGGGTGGCCTCTTCTCTCCCCGCCCGGGCCACGTGGGACCGGGCGGTGGCCACTGGGTGCCGCCACACCGAGCGCTACGTCCGCACCGGCCTGGAACGCGGCCTCGCCCTCGTGCGGGCCCGCACGGAATCCGGCGCCGGATCACAGGCGTTCGGCGTCGCCCGGTTCCTCGCCGCACAACACACCGCGTGTCCCGGACCGTGCGGACTCGCCGCGATCGGCGAGGAGATCGTGACCGCCGCCGCCTCCGTCGGCGTCCCCGAGACCTACGCACGCCGCGCGGTCGCCAACGGCCTTGAGGCGGCTGTGGAGCGCGCAGCATGAACAAAGCATCCCGAACCCCCATGAACGGCCCTCAGGGCGCCGTGCAGGGCCCGCCGCGGCCGACCGTGGGCGAACCGAAGGTCGCCGCCCGTAAGGGCGTCCTTTCTGCCGTTGGTTCTGACCCGCAGACGGTCACTGTCACCGGCATCACCCCGGAGCTTCAGATCCAGTGCGAGGGCGTACCCGTCGCGGACTGGCTCTGCGCCTGCGGCCACCACGAACGCGCCCGGGGCCGCGCCGCCGTCATCAGGCTGACCGCCCGCGTCATCGTCGGCGTCTGCCCCCACACCACCACCGCCGAAGGGAGGGCGGCCTCATGACTCCACAGCCTGTGGACAGTCCCGACCTGTGGGCCGGACTGCCCACCCTGGAAGACCCGCCCGGCGAGGGCGACGCGGCACCGGACGTGTGGGAGGACCCCATTCCCCTCACCGGCCGCCGCGAGCGCCCGCCGTTCCCCGCCCACGTGCTCCCCACCTGGTTGGGGGAGTTCGTGACGGCCGTCGCACAGGAGACGCAGACCCCCGTTGACCTCGCCGGATCGATCGCCCTCGCCGTGCTCGCCACGGCGGCCGGCGGCCGGTCGGTGGTCCACGTGCGCGGCAACTGGCGTGAGCCCACCAACCTCTACACCGTCGTGGCGCTACCGCCCGCCAACCGCAAGTCCGCCGTCTTCGCGCTGCTGACCAACCCGCTGTATGAGGCGGAGAAGCAGCTCAAGACCGCGATGAAGCCCGTGATCGTGGAAGCGGAGCTGACGGCGCGGTTGGCCAAGGAAGCGGCGGACAAGGCCGCCGCCAAGGCCGCGTCCGCCGACGGCGACAAGAGGGATGAGATGGTGGCCACCGCCGTGGGCCTCGCGCAGACGGCAGACACGCTCACCGTCCCCGCCGAACCGGTGCTGCTGGCGGACGACTCGACACCCGAGACGGTCACCTCGCTCATGGCGGAACAGGGCGGCCGGCTGTCGGTGATGAGCGCGGAGGGCGGCATCTTCGACATCATCGCCGGCCGCTACTCCGGGGCCCCCAACATGGAAGTCTTCCTCAAGGGGCATGCCGGGGACCGGCTGAGGGTGAACCGGCAGACCCGCCGCGAGTACATCGACGCCCCCGCCCTGACCATCGGCCTCGCCGTACAGCCGGACGTGCTGCGGGACATCGGGAAGGTGAAGGGGTTCGAGGGGCGCGGCCTGCTGGCCCGCTTCCTGTACTCCCTGCCGGTGTCCACGGTCGGTGAACGCGAGATCATCACCGACCCGGTCCCGGAAGAGACGGCCGCCGCCTACACCGCCCGGGTCATCGACCTCGCCCTGTCCTTGGCGGAGTGGACCGACCCGGCCGTCATTCAGCTCACCCCGGAGGCGGACGCGACGCTGATCGCCTATCAGAAGCGCATCGAACCGCAGCTCAAGGCGCGCGGCGGCAAGCTGGGCCATATCTCGAACTGGGCCGGAAAGCTTGCCGGGGCGACCGCCCGCATGGCCGCGCTGCTGCACCTCGCCGAACACGGCGGCAACGGCTACGCCCACCCGGTCACCGAAGACACCATGGGCGCGGCGATCGAGCTGGGGGAGTACTACACCGCTCACGCCCTTGCCGTGTTCGACGTCATGGGCGCCGACCCGGTCCTGTCCCGCGCCCGCAGCGTGCTGGAAGCGCTACGGGACAACGGATGGGAGGACGTCAGCCGGCGGGACGTGTTCACCGTCCTGTCCCGCAGTGAGGTCCCCACCGTCGCCGACCTGGAACCCGCCCTCGCGCTGCTGGAAGACCACGGATATCTGCGGTCCTACCAGCCCGAGCGGACTGGCAAGCGCGGACGCCCCCCGGCACCCCGCCTGTTGGCCCACCCCGCCCTGCGGCAGGGCGGCCGGTGACCCGGCAGCGCGCAAAACCCCTCCCGCACAAACCGCAAAATCCGCAATAAACCCCGGACACCCCCGCTGACCTGCGACGCGGTCCCCGCCCCATCCCGGCCGGGGGCCCGTCGCACAATCCCGCGATATTCCGCAAAAAACCGAGCACCACCCTCGCGACCGGGGCCGGTCGACGGCCGCCCCTGATTTTTGCGGAATATCGCGGGTTTCTGCGGAGCACCGTCCACCGCCACCCGCGAACCACATCACCGCAGGTCAACGACCTCCCCCGGCTTTTCTGCGGATTTTGCGGTTTGTGCGGCGGCACCTGCCCATGAACTCAGCCCTACAGGAGTGAGCCGTGGACGAACCCACCACCCTCCCCCTCGCCCCCGTCGAAGACCCGACCCTGGTCCTCCTCACCGTTGAAGAGGCTGCGCGTCGCCTCCGCATCGGCCGGACCACCTGCTTCGCACTCATCCGCACTGGAGAGCTGGAGTCCATCGACGTCGGCCGTCTCCGTCGCGTCCCCGCTGACGCGCCCGCCGAATACGTCGCCCGCCGGCGCGCGGCCAAACGCGCCGCTTGACGACGCCCGGGGCGGCGGCACTCCCGGACAGGACAGCCCGCCGCCCCGGTCCCCATCCCGACACCAAGAAACAGGAGCTTGTCTGTGGCAGAGAAAAAGAAGGGCACCCGCCGCGCCAACGGCGAATCGGCTATCTACTTCGGGGCGGACGGTCGTTGGCACGCGCGCGTCCCGATGGGCTACAAGGACAACGGGGAGCCCTACCGCCGGCACCTGACGCGCAAGACGCGCGATGACCTGGTTGAGGAAGTCAAAAAGCTGGAGAAGCAGCGCGACGGCGGTTCGGCCCAACAGCCGGGCAAGGCGTGGACGGTTGAGAAGTGGCTTCAGCACTGGGTTGAGAACATCGCCAAGCCGACGGTCAGCGAGAACACCTACGACGGCTACGAGGTCGCCGTTCGCGTGCACCTCGTTCCTGGTGTCGGCAAGCACCGCCTTGACCGCTTGCAGCCCGAGCACCTGGAAAGCCTGTACCGCCGTATGCAGGCGAACGGGGAGCGCAAGGCCGGTACGGCTCACCAGGCCCACCGCACAGCCCGAACTGCGCTGGGGGAGGCGGTCCGGCGCGGATACGCGGCGAAGAATGCCGCCGCGCTGGCGAAGCCGCCACGGATGGAAGAGGACGAATCCGAGGTAGAGCCCTACTCCGTGGAAGAGGTTCAGTGCCTGTTGCTCGAAGCAAACAAGCGCCGGAACAGCGCCCGTTGGATGCTCGCGCTCGCGCTCGGTCTGCGTCAGGGTGAGACGCTGGGACTGCGCTGGTCTGACGTCGACCTGGACAACGAGTACCTGAAGCTGCGCCGGAACCGCCTGCGCCCCCGATACCAGCACGGGTGCCCGGAAGCCTCGCCGTGCGGCCGGAAGGCGGGGTACTGCCCGGCCAAGGTGCAGGTGCGACGTGAGACCAAGAACACCAAGTCGCGCGCCGGCCGCCGCGCCGTTCCCTTGCCGGGCCCGCTGGTCGCCATGCTCCGTGCACACCGCGAGACGCAGGAGCGCGAGCGGAAGAGGGCCGGCGACCTTTGGACAGAGTCGGACTACGTGTTCACCAAGCCGCTGGGTGGCCCGCTGAGCCCGAACACGGACTATCACGACTGGAAGCGGCTGCTGGAAGACGCGGGGGTCCGGAACGCCCGGCTGCACGATGCCCGGCACACGGCCGCCACCGTGCTCATGCTGCTCGGGGTGCCGGCCCGCGTCATCGATCAGATCATGGGGTGGGAGCCGGGCACGTCCGCGAGCATGCGGGCCCGCTACCTCCACGTGCCGGACGCCATGCTCAAGGACGTGGCCCGGAAGATCGCCGAAGCCATCTGGGGAACCCCGGAGACACCCGCTGTGGACAAAAACCAGGACAACGAGGTCTGAGGACAACGTCGAAGGGCCCCACCTCGCGGTGGGGCCCTTCGACATCGTGCCCGGTGAGGCACTGGCGGAGGATACGAGATTCGAACTCGTGAGGGGTTGCCCCCAACACGCTTTCCAAGCGTGCGCCCTAGGCCACTAGGCGAATCCTCCGCGGCAAACAATACAAGACGTTGAGGAGTGCTCGCGAACCTGTTCCCGGCATCCCGTCGAGGGGGTCCGAGCACCCCCTCGGATCGGGTAACCTGGGGCCAGCCCCTCACGTGGCGCTATCTGACTGAACTCCCCCAGGGCCGGAAGGCAGCAAGGGTAGGTCGGCTCTGGCGGGTGCGTGAGGGGCGCTTGCGTTCCCGGGGATGCCGGGGCGGCTTCTGTTGTCGGTGGGCCCCGATAACCTCGTAGGTGTGTCGTCCCTTGCGCTGTACCGCCGCTACCGCCCCGAGTCGTTCGCAGAGGTCATCGGTCAGGAGCATGTCACTGACCCGCTCCAGCAGGCCCTGCGGAACAACCGGGTCAATCACGCGTACCTGTTCAGCGGGCCGCGCGGCTGCGGAAAGACGACCAGTGCGCGCATCCTCGCGCGCTGTCTGAACTGCGAGCAGGGCCCCACGCCGACCCCGTGCGGCGAGTGCCGGTCCTGCCAGGACCTGGCGCGGAACGGGCCGGGGTCGATCGACGTCATCGAGATCGACGCCGCTTCGCACGGTGGTGTGGACGACGCCCGTGAGCTGCGCGAGAAGGCCTTCTTCGGCCCGGCCGGCAGCCGATACAAGATCTACATCATCGACGAGGCCCACATGGTCACCTCGGCGGGGTTCAACGCCCTGCTGAAGGTGGTCGAGGAGCCGCCGGAGCACCTCAAGTTCATCTTCGCGACCACCGAGCCCGAGAAGGTCATCGGCACCATCAGGTCGCGTACGCACCACTACCCGTTCCGCCTGGTCCCGCCGGGGACGCTCCGCGAGTATCTGGCGGACGTGTGCGGCCGGGAGGGCATCCCCGTCGAGGACGGCGTGCTGCCTCTGGTCGTGCGGGCAGGAGCCGGATCCGTGCGTGACTCCATGTCCGTCATGGACCAGCTGCTCGCCGGCGCGGCCGACGACGGTGTGACATACGCCATGGCGACAGCTCTCCTCGGGTACACGGACGGGTCGCTCCTCGACTCGGTCGTGGACGCCTTCGCGTCCGGCGACGGGGCAGCGGCCTTCGAGGTCGTGGACCGCGTCATCGAGGGCGGGAACGATCCCCGGCGGTTCGTCGCCGACCTGTTGGAGCGGTTGCGCGATCTGGTGATCCTCGCCGCCGTGCCGGACGCGGGAACGAAGGGGCTCATCGACGCCCCGGCCGATGTGGTCGAGCGGATGCAGGCGCAGGCCTCGGTGTTCGGAGCGGCCGAGCTCAGCAGGGCGGCCGACCTGGTCAACACGGGGCTGACCGAGATGCGCGGAGCCACGTCGCCGCGGCTGCAGCTGGAGCTGATCTGCGCGCGTGTGCTGCTGCCCGCGGCTTTCGACGACGAGCGGTCGGTGCAGGCCCGGCTGGACCGCCTGGAACGGGGGGCGTCGTTCTCGGCCGGCGGACAGGGGCCGGCGATGGGGTACGTCCCCGGCCCGGAGGCGCAGGCGCACGGTCCCGCGGCCGTGCCCGGCGGCGGGCCGGCCGCGGCCCGAGCCGCGGTGCGGGGCGACGCGGCACCGGCAGCGCCCGCTGCCCCGGCGGCCGCCCCTGCTGCTCCTCCTGCCCCCGCTCCCGCACCGGCTCCGGCCTCCGCTCCCGCGCCTGTGGCGCCCACGCCTGCCGCCCAGCAGCAGGAACCGCAGCCGTCCCAGCCCGCGGCCCCCCGCCCCGGCGCCTGGCCCGGGACCACCGGTAGCGCCGGCACCGCCCCTGCCTCCGGCAGTGCCGCCCCCGCCGAGCCCGCACGCCGGCCCGGCGGCTGGCCCACCGCCTCGGCCCCCGGCCAGGGTGCCGCGCCCCAGCCCGCCGCACCCGCACCCTCCCCGGCCCCCGCGCCTGACGCACCCGCCGGCCCCCGCCCCGGCCCCGCCATGGCGCAGGGCGCGGGCCAGGTGCGGAACATGTGGCCCGAGATCCTGGAGGCCGTGAAGAACCGCCGCCGCTTCACCTGGATCCTGCTCAGCCAGAACGCACAGGTGGCGGGCTTCGACGGCACGACTCTCCAACTCGGCTTCATCAACGCCGGAGCCAGGGACAACTTCGCGAGCAGCGGCAGTGAGGACGTCCTGAAGCAGGCGCTCGCCGAGCAGTTCGATGTGCAGTGGAAGGTCGAGGCGATCGTCGACCCTTCCGGGGGCACGGGCGGCCCGGGCGGCGGCGCCCAGCCCCCCTCGACAGGCTCCGGCGGCTACGGCGGCGGCCAGGGTGGGTACGGCCAGGGCGGGTACGGACAGAGCGGCCACGGCCAGAACAGGCCGCCCGCCGCCCCGCAGACCGCCCCGCCCACCGCCGCTCCGGCGCCCCGGCCCGCCCAGCCCGCGACCCCGCAAGCGCACCGGTCCGGCTCCGCTCCGGCCCCGGCGGCTTCCGCCTCGCAAGCCGCACCGGACCCGGAGCCGCCCCGGCCAGCCGAGGCGTACGCCCCGCCGCCGGTCTCCCTCGAGGACGACGTGCCGGAGGCGGACGACCCGGACCTGGTCGACTCGGCGCTCTCCGGTCACGACCTGATCGTCCGCGAGCTCGGAGCCACGGTGGTGGAGGAATATACGAACGAGTAGCGGGACGGTCCTCGGAGGCCCGTACGGCGACTTCCGGCAGGCGGCGGTTAGGCTGGCTGCCGTGAAGGTCCTCGTCATCGGCGGCGGCGCCCGCGAACATGCCCTGTGCCGCTCTCTGTCCCTCGATCCCGACGTCACCGCTCTGCACTGTGCGCCCGGAAACGCCGGCATCGCGGAGATCGCCGAGCTCCACCCAGTCGACCAGCTGGACGGCGCTGCCGTCGTGGAACTCGCCACCGGCATCGGAGCCGAGTTCGTGGTGGTCGGCCCCGAGGCGCCCTTGGTCGCCGGGGTCGCCGACGCCGTGCGCAGGGCCGGCATCCCGTGCTTCGGCCCCTCCCAGGAGGCCGCGCAGCTGGAGGGCTCCAAGGCCTTCGCCAAGGACGTGATGGCCGGGGCCGGTGTCCCCACGGCCCGTAGCTACGTGTGCACGACCCCCGAGGAGATCGACGAGGCGCTCGACGCCTTCGGTACTCCGTACGTCGTGAAGGACGACGGCCTCGCGGCCGGCAAGGGCGTCGTCGTCACGGACGACCTCGCAGCCGCCCGCGAGCACGCACTCGCCTGCGGTCGGGTCGTCATCGAGGAGTTCCTGGACGGCCCCGAGGTCTCCCTCTTCGCCATCACCGACGGTGAGACGGTCGTCCCGCTGCAGCCCGCGCAGGACTTCAAGCGCGCCCTCGACGACGACGAGGGCCCCAACACCGGCGGCATGGGCGCCTACTCGCCGCTCCCCTGGGCGGACCCCAAACTGGTCGACGAGGTCATGGCGACCGTTCTCCAGCCGACCGTCGACGAACTGCGCCGCCGGGGGACGCCCTTCTCGGGACTGCTGTACGCGGGGCTGGCGATCACCTCGCGTGGTGTGCGGGTCATCGAGTTCAACGCCCGCTTCGGCGACCCGGAGACCCAGGTGGTCCTGGCCCGCCTCAAGACCCCGCTGCTGAGCGTCCTGCTGAATGCCGCCAAGGGAACCCTGGACGTCGAGCCTCCGCTCCAGTGGCGGGACGACGCGGCCGTGACCGTGGTCGTCGCCTCGCACAACTACCCGGACACGCCGCGCACCGGCGACCCGATCGAGGGCCTCGACGCCGTCGCGGCCGAGGACGCACCCCACGCGTACGTCCTGCACGCCGGTACACAGCGGGACGGCGACGCGGTCGTGAGCGCGGGCGGGCGCGTCCTGTCGGTCACCGCGACGGGCGAGGACCTCGCCGAGGCCCGTGAGCGCGCCTACCGGGCCGTCGGCCGCATCCGGCTCGACGGCTCCCAGCACCGCACGGACATCGCACGCAAGGCCGCAGAAGCCTGACCAGCGGCTGAGCAGGCCCAGAGCCGCTCGGCGAGGCCGGCCAAGCCGTTGATCGACGCCCGCCCCGACATTCCGTCCGGGCGGGCGATCCTGTGCCCAAAGCCATTCCATCGAGTGACGGCTGCCCCATCCGGATGACGGCCGCCGAAGCCCCAACTAGGGTGCGGCGCAAGCATTCCGGCACATGGCCCACCGGCGTTTGCGATGTCAGTGGGCGGTGCCACAGTGGGGGAGTGACCAACACCGTCGCAGGGCAGAGGGGGTGAGGTCCGGCCGTGTCCGGTACCGGTATCGGTGAGTCGATGGGCACGCGCGGAGCACGTGCCAAGGCTCTTGCCGTGCTGCGCGTGCGCAGCAGGGCGGTGGCCTTGGCGCTGCTCCCGGCGGCCGTCGCCGTCGTTCTGCTCGCGGGCGGTGCCATGGGGCGCCTGGAGGGCGTGGGCTGGGACGCGGCGCGCTGGATCGTCTCCGTCTGCGCGGTGATCGTGCTGGTGCTCGCCGTGGCCGTCACGGCGGTGATCGTGCGGGCCACACCGGCGCTCAGCCCGACGGTGGAGCTGCCGGAGCGGTCCGCCCCGGATCTGTACAGGCTGGTGCGGGACCTGGCGGAGCGCCTCGAGGTGCCCGCCCCGTCCGCGCTGGCGCTCACCCCCGACTGTGACAGCTGGCTCGAGGACCGTACGCACCCGGCGCACTCGCTGACGGGCGCCCGGCGGCGTACAGGCGAGGGACCGGTGCTGGTGATCGGCTCCCCCTTCCTGTGGTGGATGCGGGTGGCCGAGCTGCGGGCGGTGCTCGCTCCGGTCGTCGCCGGCACCGGCTCCGCCGCCGACCCGGACATAGCTGCGGCCCGCCGTTTCGTACGCGGGCTGGACGCCGCGGTGGCCGACGCGGCCCGCCCCGGCCAGGGGTTCATACGCGGGCCGGCGGCCGGTTTTGTCGGCAGGGCAGCACGGCTGCTGCTGCGCAGCAGCCAGGACCACGCCGCCGGGATGGAGCGCTGGGTCGCGGCCGCCGCTTCGGAGCGTGCACAGGCTGTGGACTACGGACTGCGGATCGTCGCCCAGGAGCAGGTCGGCCTCGCGTACGCGGGCTGGGACCGGCTGCTGACCAGGGTGGCGCTGCCCGCCTGGCGCATGGGTCGCTGGCCGTCGCGGCTGGACGCCGGTGTGGTCTCCGCCCTGACGGAGTTGTCGCGCCGCGACCGGCTCGCCGAGGGCTTCACCTCCCGGCTCGGCGAGCGCCCCGCGTGCGACTTGCTGGAGGAGCCGGGCGCGGTCGATGAGGCGGCGTCGCTGCTGGCCGCGCGTCTCTTCCACGGCGCGCCCGCCGGTCCCGGCCCCGACTGGTCGCCCGTGGACTGGCAGCAGTATCCGGAAGAGGTCGTGGACCGTAAGTGGCGTACGGAGGCGGCCCGTATCCACCAGGTGCTCGACGAGCTGGGGGTCCCGCCGTCGACCGGGCCGCAGGGCCCGACGCTCGTTCGTGTGATCGACCATCTCTCGGCGCAGCCGGTCGGCGAGGCGAGCGAGGCTCTGGCCGCCGTGCTGACTGCCCGGATGGCCCGCGAGGAGACCGTTCACGAGCCTGCGGCGCCCGCACCGGTCGGGGCGGACGGCTCGGCCGACGCCCTGGCGCTGTGGGGCGGCGGCGACCCGCTGCCTCTCATGCCGCTCCAGCCGCCCCGCACCGGCCGGGAGCTGCTCGCGGACCATGTCGTCGCGATGGTGTGCTGTGCGGCGGTCGACACCGTCGGCGCGGCGCCCGGCCTGGACTGGCTGGACGGTCCGGCCCTCCTGATAGACGGAGAGCGCCGGGCGGATCTCGCGGCCCCCGTGCTGAGCCTGGTCGAGGACGGTGACCCACAGCCGCTCCGGGTCTGGCTCGGTTCCCTCGGCGTGCGGCCGGAGAAGCCCGTCCGCCTGGTCTGACGGAGCGTTCCCGGCCGGGCGGCCGTGCCCTGCGCAGGCCGATGCGCCATGCGGCCCATGGGGAGTGGCCTCTTCCGGTTGTCGCCTCCTTGTCGTCAATTAGCGACGAACGGTGACGGACTGCATGCGTAATGTGATGTGCTGGAGACCGGCGCTGAACAGGTCGGCGCATCACGGCGGTTGTCCCAGGGCACCGAGGGAGGGCGCAGTATGGGGGCGGACCAGATCCGGCGATGGGAATCGGGCGCCCTCGCCCACGCCGTCTCGGACCCCTTCGGCCAGGGCCCCCTGCCCTGGCTGCGCGGCAGCGAGCACTACTTCGACGACACCGGCCACGTCGTCCCCTGGTACGTCGACCCCCATCTCGCCCGCGGCCGCTCCGGTGGCCCCCGCACCGCCGACGACGTCCACCGCCAGATCAAGGGCTTCGCGTCCCCAGGCGCGGCCGCACCCGGCGAGGCGATCGACTTCCACATCACCGTGGACCCGCCCCAGCAGTTCTCCGTCGACGTCTACCGCATCGGCCACTACGGAGGGGACGGCGCCGCCAAGATCACCACCAGCCCGCGTCTCTCCGGCATCGTCCAGCCACCGCCGCTCACTGCCGACCGCACGGTCTCCTGCCACCACTGGTGGCTCTCGTGGCGGTTGCAGATCCCGTCGTACTGGTCGATCGGCGCGTACGTCGCTGTGCTGACCACCCTTGACGGCTACCGCTCCCACATCCCCTTCACGGTCCGCGACGACCATCCTGCGGATCTGCTCCTGCTGCTGCCCGACGTCACCTGGCAGGCGTACAACCTCTATCCCGAGGACGGCCGCACCGGCGCGAGTCTCTACCACGCATGGGACGAGGAGGGCAGGCTGCTCGGCGAGGAGGACGCCGCGGTCACGGTGTCCTTCGACCGCCCGTTCGCGGGGGCGGGCCTCCCGCTGCACGTGGGCCACGCCTACGACTTCATCCGCTGGGCCGAGCGGTACGGCTACGACCTCGCCTACGCCGACATCCGCGACCTGCACGCGGGCCGCGTCGACCCGGCCCGCTACCGGGGCCTGGTCTTCCCCGGCCACGACGAGTACTGGTCGGCCCCCATGCGCCGCGCCGCGGAGCTGGCCCGCGACCGGGGCACCTCCCTCGTCTTCCTCTCCGCGAACACCATGTACTGGCAGGTCGAGCTCGGCCCCTCGCCCTCGGGAGTGCCCGACCGCCTCCTGACCTGCCGCAAGCGCCGCGGCCCCGGAAAGCCCGCGCTGTGGCGCGAGGTGGACCGGCCGGAGCAGCAGCTGCTGGGCATCCAGTACGCGGGCCGTGTCCCCGAACCGTCCCCCCTTGTCGTACGGAACGGGGACCACTGGCTGTGGGAGGCCACGGGCGCCGACGAGGGCGACGAGCTGCCCGGCCTGGTCGCCGGGGAGGCCGACCGCTACTTCCCCCGCACAGCGCTGCCCGAGCACGAGGGCCGCATCCTGCTCGCGCACTCCCCCTACCGCGACAGCGACGGGACGCTCCGGCACCAGGAGACATCCCTCTATCGCGCCCCGTCCGGCGCGCTGGTCTTCGCGTCGGGCACGTTCGCCTGGTCCCCGGCCCTCGACCGGCCCGGCCATGTGGACGCCCGCATCCAGCGGGCGACGGCGAATCTCCTGGACCGCATCTGCAAGCGGAACTGAGCTGCACCCGAAGCGGGACCGAGCTCCACCGGGCCCGGGCACCCCTGGCCGGGTGGGCCCCGGCCGGATACGGGACAATCGGAGCTGTTGTTCACAGCCACGGGGAGGAACCGTGTCCGGATTCGTCGAAAAGCCCGAGCCGCTGCAGGTGCCGGGCCTGGTGCATCTGCACACCGGCAAGGTGCGCGAGCTGTACCAGAACGAGGCGGGCGACCTCGTGATGGTCGCCAGCGACCGCATCTCGGCGTTCGACTGGGTGCTGCCCACCGAGATCCCCGACAAGGGCAGGGTCCTGACCCGGCTCTCACTGTGGTGGTTCGAGCGGCTCGAGGACCTGATCGGCAACCATGTCGTCTCCACCGAGCTGCCCGAGGGCGCCCCTGCCGACTGGGAAGGCCGCACCATGGTCTGCAAGTCGCTGCGCATGGTGCCCGTCGAGTGCGTCGCCCGTGGCTACCTCACCGGCTCCGGCCTCGTCGAGTACCGGCGGACCCGCACGGTCTGCGGTCTGGGGCTCCCCGAGGGCCTCGAGGACGGCTCCGAGCTGCCTGCCCCGATCTTCACCCCGGCCACCAAGGCGGCTGTCGGCGACCACGACGAGAACGTCAGCTACGAGGAGGTGGCCCGCCAGGTCGGCGCGGAGACCGCCGCCCATCTGCGCCGGACCACGCTCGCCGTCTACTCCCGGGCCCGCGACATCGCCCGTGAGCGCGGCATCATCCTCGCCGACACCAAGTTCGAGTTCGGCTTCGACGGCGACGAGCTGATTCTGGCCGACGAGGTGCTCACCCCCGACTCGTCCCGCTTCTGGCCGGCCGAGACCTGGGAACCGGGCCGTGCCCAGCCGTCGTACGACAAGCAGTTCGTCCGCGACTGGCTGACCTCCCCGGCCTCGGGCTGGGACCGGCACAGCGAGCAGCCGCCGCCCGCGCTGCCGCGAGAGATCGTCGAGGCGACCCGTGCCAAGTACCTCGAGGCCTACGAGCTGCTGACGGGAACGCCCTGGTCCTGAGCACGAGGAAGCCCCCGGCGAGATCGCCGGGGGCTTCGCACTGAGCGGACGACGAGATTCGAACTCGCGACCCTCACCTTGGCAAGGTGATGCTCTACCAACTGAGCCACGTCCGCATGCGCCGTAGCGCGGAGACCACTATACCCAACCTCGGCGGCGTGCGAGCCGTACCGCCGTGTGTCGGTTCTCGGCGCCCAGCTTGGCGGCGGCCGACGAGAGGCAGTTCCGTACCGCCCCCTGGGACAGTGACGCCCTCTCCGCGATCTCCGCGATGGGCGCCCCGTCCGCCGCGAGCCCGCGCGCTTCGGCCTCCCGCGCGGTCAGCGGCGAATCGCCGGCCGGGATGACGTCGGCCGCCAACTCGGGGTCCACGCAGCGGTTTCCCAGGTGCACGGTACGGATGATCTCCGCGAGCCGCTGGGCGCTGACGGTCTTCGGCACAAAGCCCCGCACCCCCGCGACAAGGCTCGCTTCAGGTGTCCGGGGAGCCCGAGGCCGGTCACGATCACGGTGCGGCAGTCAGGCAGTTCCTCCCTCAGGGCTGTGGTCACCGTCACACCGTCGGCGCCCGGCATCTGCAGATCCAGCACGGCCACGTCCGGCCGGTGCGTCCGCGCCATGGCCAGGGCCTCCGGGCTGGTGGAGGCCTCCGCGACCACGACGAGGTCGTCCTCGAGCGGCGAGCAGCGCGGCGAGCGCGCGCCCCGGATCAGATGCTCGCCGTCGGCGAGCAGCACACGCACGGGCCCGTCCCGGTCCGGTTCGTACGCCGTCAGCGCGGCACCTGTGCCGTCAGCCGGAACATTCCGCCGCCGACCGGGCCGGCGTCCAGGGTGCCGCCGAGGGTCGCCGGCCGCTCACGGAGCCCGGTGATGCCCGATCCGCCGCCGGCGGGAGCTTCGCCGCCCAGGCCGTCGTTCTCGACGACCAGCACCGCCGCGGCCCCGGCGAGACCGACAGCCGCACCGCGCACGTCCGCGGATCTCCGTGCCGCAGGACATAGGTCGCCGCTTCACGGACGACCCGGCCGAGCGCCGACTGCGCCTGTGCCGTCAGCCCGTCCACCGAATGGGCGCCGGACACGGCACAGTTGATCCCGGCGGCTGCCGGCACGCCATGGGCGCCCTCGAGTTCGACGGCGAGGCCGGCCTCCCGGTTTCCGCGCACCACTTCCCTCAGCGCTCTCTGCGACTCCTGCGTGATGCGCTGTACTTCAAGTTTCTGCGCGACCGCCTCCGGCCGCCCCCGCTGGGCCAACTGCACGGCCGGCTCGCTCTTCAGTGCGACCACGGCCAGATTGCGCCCGAGCACGTCGTGCATGTCCCGGCCGAACCGCAGCCGCTCCTCCGCGACCGCCAGCCGAGCCTGCACGTCCCTCGCCTCCTCCGCCTGCCACATGACCCGTAGGCTCAGCGCCGGGCCGTCCCGTCACCAGCGTCATGCCGCAGGTGATCGACGCCTTCAACAGCAGTCCCGCCGGCTCGGTGCCGCGCATCCCCGCGACCGCGAAGAGCGCGAACAGCACGGCCGTGAAGGCCATGTACTGCAGCGGCAGGACCCGGACCGGCACCAGCAGCGCGTAAAACCGCGCCTGGACATCCGCGCCCGGACATGACGAAGGCCCTGGTCTGACGACCAGGGCCTTCGATTTCTGAGCGGACGACGAGATTCGAACTCGCGACCCTCACCTTGGCAAGGTGATGCTCTACCAACTGAGCCACGTCCGCATTGCTGCCACTCGGCTCTCACCGGGTGGTGCGTCACCACTGTACCTGATCCACATCGGTGGATGGCAAAGCGATGCAGAGCGGGTGACAGGAATTGCACACTGCGCCTTCCCCCTGGAAGGGGGATGTTCTACTACTGAACTACACCCGCACGCTGCTCGAGGTGGGCCTTTCGGCTTGCCCCTCGGCGTGCTCCAGACTCTAGCCGATCACCAGGGGTGCAGTGCAACTCCGTTCGGCGCGGTCGCGGCCGGCCGGACTCAACTGGCCTCGCGGAACGCCTCGTAGACGCGCTTGGGGATGCGTCCGCGGGCCGGTACGTCCATCTTGTTGGACTGCGCCCAGGCCCGTACCGCCGCCGGCGCCGGTTCGATCGAGGTGTGCCGGTAGGCGACGGCCTTCGACTTGTCCCGCTTGCTGCCGTTCGCCCGCTTTCGGCCGGCGGCCATGTACGGAGCCAGGGCCTTGCGCAGTTTCTTTGCATTGGAGAGATTGAGGTCGATCTCGTACGACTTCCCGTCGAGGCCGAACGTGACCGTTTCCGTCGCTTCTCCGCCGTCGATGTCGTCGGAGAGTGTGACCACTACTCGCTGAGCCACGGATATCGGTCCTTTCCCTGCGGTATCACCGGTTCCAGGTGGGTTCTGACGTGCGGCGATACCGGCTATTCGGCCGTCGAGGGGCAATGCTGCTTTCCTCTGTATTCCTTTGTACAGCGGAAGGAGGCGCATTGTGAAGCCCCGCCAATTGTCTGCGCGTGTCCGCCGCAATCGGGACCGGGATTCTTTCTCTGGATTTCCCTGTGTGTTGTCTTGATATCTACCCGCGTAGATTTTTGGGGCGGGTACGCTGAGGGAACCGCCCTCGCAACACACCACCGGGAGTGCCCGTGGCTCGCGTCGTAGTCGACGTCATGCTCAAGCCCGAGATCCTCGACCCCCAGGGACAGGCGGTGCAGCGTGCACTGCCTCGACTGGGATTCGCCGGGATCGCGGACGTCCGTCAGGGAAAGCGCTTCGAACTGGAGGTGGACGGGCCGGTCGACGATGCCGCCCTCGCCCGCATCCATGAGATGGCCGAAACGTTCCTCGCCAACACCGTCATCGAGGACTTCGTCGTGAAGGTGGAGTCGTGACCGCTCGTATCGGAGTCGTCACCTTCCCGGGAACCCTCGACGACCGGGACGCCCTGCGCGCCGCCCGCCTCGCCGGTGCGGAGCCCGTTCCGCTCTGGCACCGCGACAAGGACCTCAAGCAGGTCGACGCGGTCGTCCTCGCCGGAGGCTTCTCGTACGGTGACTATCTGCGCGCCGGTGCCATCTCCCGGTTCTCGCCGGTGATGGAGACGATCATCGAGCAGGCGAAGGCCGGTATGCCGGTCCTCGGGATCTGCAACGGCTTCCAGATCCTCACCGAGGCCCATCTGCTGCCGGGCGCGATGCTGCAGAACAACCATCTGCACTTCATCTGCCGCGAACAGAAGCTGCGGGTGGAGAACGCGGACACCGCCTGGACCGCCGACTACCAGGCCGGTCAGGAGATCTCCGTACCGCTGAAGAACATGGACGGCCGGTACGTCGCCGACGAGCGGGTGCTCGACGAGCTGGAGGCCGAGGGCCGGGTCGCCTTCCGCTACCTGGACGTGAATCCCAACGGCTCGCTGCGCGACATCGCCGGCATCACCAACGCCGCGGGCAACGTGGTCGGTCTCATGCCGCACCCCGAGCACGCAGTGGAGCCGCTGATCGGTACCGGCGGTACCGACGGGCTCGGTTTCTTCACCTCGATCCTGAAGAAGTTGGTCGCAGCATGAGCCTCGACACCGTCAAGCACGCGGGCGAGACCCCGGATGCCGAGCAGCCCTGGAAGGAGCTCGGCCTCAAGGAGGACGAGTACGCCCGCATCCGCGAGATCCTGGGCCGCCGTCCCACCGGCGCCGAGCTCGCGATGTACAGCGTCATGTGGTCGGAGCACTGCTCGTACAAGAGCAGCAAGGTCCACCTGAAGCAGTTCGGCGAGAAGGTCCCCGAGAACGACGCCATGCTCGTCGGCATCGGCGAGAACGCGGGCGTCGTGGACGTCGGCCAGGGCTACGCGGTGACCTTCAAGGTCGAGTCGCACAACCACCCGTCGTACATCGAGCCCTACCAGGGCGCGGCGACCGGCGTCGGCGGCATCGTCCGCGACATCCTCGCGATGGGCGCCCGACCTGTCGCGGTCGTGGACCCGCTGCGCTTCGGCGCGGCAGACCACCCCGACACCAAGCGCGTACTGCCCGGCGTCGTCGCCGGCATCGGCGGTTACGGCAACTGTCTGGGACTGCCGAACATCGGCGGCGAGGTCGTCTTCGACGCCTGCTACCAGGGCAACCCGCTGGTCAACGCCGGCTGCATCGGCGTGATGAAGCACGAGGACATCCACCTCGCGAAGGCGTCCGGCCCCGGCAACAAGGTCATCCTGTACGGCGCCCGCACCGGCGGCGACGGCATCGGCGGCGTCTCGGTCCTGGCGTCCGAGACCTTCGACGACACGAAGCCGACCAAGCGCCCCGCCGTCCAGGTCGGCGACCCGTTCCAGGAGAAGCTCCTGATCGAGTGCACCCTTGAGATCTTCAAGGAGAAGCTCGTCGCGGGCATCCAGGACCTCGGTGGCGCCGGTCTGTCCTGCGCCACCTCCGAGCTGGCGTCCGCCGGTTCCGGAGGTATGCGGGTCGAGCTGGACACCGTGCCGCTGCGCGACGCCACGCTCTCGCCGGAGGAGATCCTCATGAGCGAGTCGCAGGAGCGCATGTGCGCGATTGTCGAGCCGCAGCACGTCGACCGTTTCATGGAGATCTGCGAGAAGTGGGACGTCACCGCGACCGTCATCGGTGAGGTGACGGACGGCGACCACCTGGAGATCTTCTGGCACGGCGAGCTGATCGTGGACGTGCCGCCGGGCACCGTCGCGCACGAGGGCCCGACGTACCACCGTCCCTTCGCGCGCCCTTCGTGGCAGGACGCCCTGCAGGCCGACGACGCGAACAAGCTGGCCCGGCCGGCGAACGCCGACGAGCTGCGTGAGCAGATCCTGAAGCTGGTCGCCTCCCCGAACCAGGCATCCAAGGCGTGGATCACGGACCAGTACGACCGCTTCGTGCAGGGCAACACCGTCCTCGCCCAGCCCGAGGACGCCGGCATGGTCCGGATCGACGAGGAGTCGAACCTGGGCGTGGCCATGGCGACCGACGGCAACGGCCGGTACGCCAAACTCGACCCCTACACGGGTGCGCAGCTCGCGCTGGCGGAGGCGTACCGCAACGTCGCCGCGTCCGGTGCGAAGCCGCTCGCGATCTCGGACTGCCTGAACTTCGGCTCGCCGGAGGACCCGGACGTCATGTGGCAGTTCGCCGAGGCCACCCGTGGTCTCGCGGACGGCTGTCTGCAGCTGGGCACGCCGGTCACCGGCGGCAATGTGTCCCTCTACAACCAGACCGGTGAGATCGCGATCCACCCGACGCCGGTCGTGGCCGTGCTCGGTGTGATCGACGACGTCAACCGCCGTACGCCGATCGCGTTCGCCGAGGAGGGGCAGCTGCTCTACCTGCTCGGTGACACCCGCGAGGAGTTCGGCGGCTCGGCCTGGTCCCAGGTCGTTCACGACCACCTGGGCGGCATGCCGCCGCAGGTCGACCTCGACCGGGAGAAGCTGCTGGCCGAGATTCTGATCTCCGCCTCGCGCGACGGCATGATCGACGCGGCGCACGACCTGTCGGACGGCGGTCTGATCCAGGCGGTGACGGAGTCCTGCCTGCGCGGCGGCAAGGGCGCGCGCCTGGTCGTCCCGGACGGTCTGGACGCGTTCACGTTCCTGCTGAGCGAGTCGGCCGGCCGTGCGGTCGTCGCCGTCCCGCGCAGCGAGGAGCTCCGCTTCACCGACATGTGCGGTGCACGCGGTCTGCCGGCCGCCCGCATCGGTGTCGTCGACGGCGACGCGGTCGAGGTGCAGGGCCAGTTCGGCATCCCGCTGAGCGAGCTGCGCACGGCACATGAGGAGACCATCCCGGCTCTGCTCGTCTGATTCCGCTGCACTCGGCAAGCCCCCGTCCGACCGGGCGGGGGCTTCGCCGTTGCGCGCTTGCATGAGATTACGTAATTACGTAATCTCGTCCTATGGCACTGGAGGAGCGCATCGCCGCGCTGGAGAAGCGGATGGCGGCCCTGGAAGGCGCAGAGCCTGCCCCGACGCCCCTCGGCGAGGGTGACTTGGGCGACTTCTGGGCGCTGGAGGGACTGAAGCAGCAGCTCGCCTCGGCGGGGGAGGCTGCTGGGGACGGCGGGGTGCTGTTCACCGGAGCCGTACGGCTGCCGACCCAGGAGCGGTACGAGTGGCAGTACGGGGCGCTCACGTCGGGTCTCCTCGACGAGGAGAGCGACGACTGGTCGCGGACCGCCGAGTCGCTCGCCGCCCTCGGCCATGCCGTCCGCCTGCGCCTGCTGCGC
Source organism: Streptomyces sp. NPDC027962 (assembly GCF_055566095.1). Classification (NCBI taxonomy): domain Bacteria; kingdom Bacillati; phylum Actinomycetota; class Actinomycetes; order Kitasatosporales; family Streptomycetaceae; genus Streptomyces; species Streptomyces sp. NPDC027962. The sequence continues at coordinate 49,258 of NZ_JBVHTA010000034.1, read as the reverse complement.
GAGATCCTCGGCGGCCGCCGCACCGCCGCCGAGCTGGCCGAGCTCGAAGGGCTCGGCACGACCGGCCAGATCTACCACCACCTGCGCCAGCTGACCGGGGCGGGCTGGCTCCAGACCACGGGACGTGGTCGCTACGAGGTGCCCGGCGCCCGTGTCGTCCCGCTGCTCGTGGTGCTGACCGCCGCGTGCCCATGACCGTTCAAACGTGGCCATGACCGTTCCAGAGGGAACCACCGCGACCGTTCAAGGGGGATCGACCATGTCCGTCGACAAAGCACTCAGGACCGTCTACCGGCTGGGCTGGGTGACGTTCTTCGCCCTCGTCACCGTCGAGATATTCGTCGAGCTGCCCTTCGCCTGGTACTGGATCTGGGCCCCCGTGGTGCTCTCCCTCGCGACAGCCGTGCGAGCTTCCGTCCGGACCCGGCTGGCCCAGCGGCAGCATCCGCGCGAAGCCGTCGAGGTCGCGGCTCCTGTCAGGGGCCGCTGGTCGGCGCTGAACAGCCCGGCCGACCGGACCCCGAGCCATGGCACGCACGGCTACGGCCAGACGTACGCCGTCGATCTCGTCGCCGAGCCCGAGGACGGCGCGCGCCCGGGCTTCAAGGCGCTGTGGCCGGTCGTCCGCCGCAATGGGGACTTCCCGGCCTTCGGGGAGCCGCTCCTCGCGGTCGCCGACGCCACGGTCGTCCACGCGGAGGACCGGCAGCGCGACCACCTCAGCCGCAACTCCCTGCCCGCGGTGCTCTACATGCTGCTCGTCGAGGCGTCTTTCCGGGACATCGGCGGCGTCCGCAAGGTGTTCGGCAACCATGTCGTGCTCGACCTCGGCGACGGGGTGTTCGCCGTGTACGCCCACGTCAAGCGCGGCTCGCTCGCGGTCCGCGTGGGCGACCGGGTCCAGGAGGGCCGGCTGATCGCGCGCTGCGGCAACTCCGGCAACTCCTCGGAACCGCACCTCCACTTCCATCTGATGGACGGCCCGGACGCGGACACCGCGGTCGGCATCCCGTTCAGCTGGCGCGGCGTCGGCGTCCCGCGGAACGGCGAGGCGTTCACCGTCGAAAAGCCCGAGGAGCCTGGGGAGCCCGAGGAGCCTGGAGAGCCCGGGAGACCTGACAGGTCCGAGAAGCCGGTGCCGGGCGATCTCACCGCGCCGTAAGGTCTGTCCATGCCACCGGCCAGGAAGCGCCCCCGCAGCTACGACCACGCCACCACCCGCGCCGCCGTCCTCGCCCAGTTCGGTCATGTGCGGCAGGCGGTGGGCACGCTCACCGAGGAGCAGTTCGCCCTGCCGACGAGGCTCGGGGACTGGACCGTGCGGGAGCTGGCCGCCCATGTCGCCATGGTCGCCGGGCTCGTCGCGCGGTATCTGACGCAGCCGGAGCCGGACAAGCAGGACCTCGCGCTGCTCGAGTGGCCGTTCGCCACGGTCACGGCGGCCGGGCAGGTGGACGAGGACACGAGAGCCTTCGCGGAGGGCAGCGGGATCGTCGAGCTGTTCGACCGTACGGCCGCTGGTCTCGAGGAGCTGCTGCCGGCCGCCTCCGCGGAGCGGTTGGTGCCCATGCGGTTCGGGGGCATGCGGCTCGGGGACTTCCTCGTGACCCGCACCGTGGAGATGATCGTCCACACCGACGACCTGAACGACGCGACGGGGCTGGACGTCCCGTACGACCGCCGGGCGCTTGCCGCCTGCACCCGGCTGCTCGCCGACGCCCTCGCGGTCAAGGCGCCGGGGGCGTCGACGGAGGTGCGCGTGCCGCCGTTCGCCGTGGTGCAGTGCGTCGAGGGCCCCCGGCACACCCGCGGGACCCCGCCCAATGTCGTCGAGGCCGACCCGCTGACCTGGATCCGTCTCGCCACCGGCCGCACAGCGTGGCGGGACGCGCTCGCGGCGGCGAAGGTCAGCGCGAGCGGTGAGCGCGCCGATCTCGAGGCGCTGCTGCCGATCCTGGGCTGAGCCGTACGGGCCACGGGACGGAACCGACACCGCGCGCCTTCCGTCCCACCGGTATGCGCTACCAGCTGAGCATTTCTGTCACCGCACTGGCCGTCCTCGCGCTCTCTGCCTGCGGCACACAGTCCGGTGCCGGCTCCGGCGACGGAGGCGCGGGGAGCGGTTCCGTACAGCCCGACCTGCCCGTGAGCGGCGTCCACTGGTCCGTCGACAGCGTCACCGTCGACGGCGAGAAGACCGAGGCCCCGGCGGGCGCGCATGTCGAGATCGACGACAAGGGGCAGGCCGGCGGCAACTACGGGTGCAACCATTTCGGTGCCGACGTCAAGATCGAGGGCGACACGATCACCGTGAGGCCCGCCGAGATGACCGAGATGGCCTGCGAGAAAAAGGTCCAGGGCTTCGAGGACGCCCTGCGCGCGGCCTTCACCGGCAAGCTGAAGGCGAAGCTCTCCGACGGCAGGCTCACCCTGACGACGGAGAAGGGCGACTCCATCGCCCTCACCTCGGAGCGCCCCTCCCCGCTGATCGGCACCAAATGGACGGTGAACAGCCTCCTGTCCGACAAGGTCGCGACATCACTGCCCGCCGGCACGGAGAACAAGGCGCATCTGACCTTCGGCAAGGACGGCTCGGTGAGCGGCAGCCTCGGCTGCAACCGCTTCACCAGCACCGCGGAGGTCTCGGGCGACTCGATCACCCTCGGACGTCTCGCCTCCACCAAGAAGCTGTGCCAAGGCCCCGAGATGGACCTGGAGCGCGAACTGGTCAAGGTCCTCGACGAGGGGACGGTGAAGTACGAGCTGAAGCACCGCTCGCTCACCCTGACCGCGTCGAACGGCAAGGGTCTCGCGGCGGTCGCCGCGGAGCCCTCCGACAAGAAGTGAGCATGTGAACTAGCACACGCACCGCCCAGACGCGCGACCGGCCGGCAACCGAGGCACCCCCTGACGCAGCGTGATCAAGCCGATGCAGGCGGCCCGGGGCCTGAGCCCATGGCCCGGGCGGGATCCGGGCCGTCGTCCCGGAGTGTGGACGCTCCGATGGGACGATCCCGGGGCGTCCGGCGAGGTCGCGCACGCCGCGGCCCGCCTGTGGAATCGGGTCCTCGGCGCGCCCCGCACAGCCCGGAAACCCGGTTGCGCGACGTCCCCAATTCGGACCAGTGGTCGATCTCGCCTACACTCGGTGCCGTGCCACGTGGTGACGGACGACTCAACCACGACCTGCTCCCCGGTGAGAAGGGCCCCCAGGACGCTTGCGGCGTCTTCGGTGTCTGGGCTCCGGGTGAAGAGGTCGCGAAGCTCACTTACTTCGGGCTCTACGCCCTCCAGCATCGAGGCCAGGAATCCGCGGGAATCGCGGTGAGCAACGGCTCCCAGATCCTTGTCTTCAAGGACATGGGGCTGGTCTCCCAGGTCTTCGACGAAACCTCCCTCGGCTCCCTTACCGGCCATATCGCGGTCGGTCACGCCCGCTACTCGACCACCGGCGCCTCGGTGTGGGAGAACGCGCAGCCGACCTTCCGGGCGACCGCCCACGGCTCGATCGCGCTCGGCCACAACGGAAACCTGGTCAACACGGCCCAGCTCGCCGAGATGGTCGCCGCCCTCCCCAAGGAGAACGGCCGGGCCACCCAGGTCGCCGCGACCAACGACACCGACCTGATCACCGCGCTGCTCGCCGGCCAGGTCGACGACGACGGCAAGCCGCTGACCGTCGAAGACGCGGCCGCCAAGGTCCTGCCCGACGTCCGGGGTGCGTTCTCCCTCGTCTTCATGGACGAGGGAACCCTCTACGCCGCCCGTGACCCGCAGGGCATCCGCCCCTTGGTCCTCGGCCGTCTCGAGCGCGGCTGGGTCGTCGCGTCCGAGTCCGCCGCGCTCGACATCTGCGGCGCCAGCTTCGTCCGCGAGATCGAGCCGGGCGAGCTCATCGCCATCGACGAGAACGGCATCCGCACCTCCCGCTTCGCAGAAGCGAAGCCCAAGGGCTGTGTCTTCGAGTATGTCTACCTGGCCCGCCCCGACACCGACATCGCCGGCCGGAACGTGTACCTCTCCCGGGTGGAGATGGGCCGGAAACTGGCCAAGGAAGCCCCGGTCGACGCCGACCTGGTCATAGCGACGCCGGAGTCCGGCACGCCCGCCGCGATCGGTTACGCGGAGGCCAGCGGAATCCCGTACGGCTCCGGTCTGGTGAAGAACGCCTACGTCGGCCGCACCTTCATCCAGCCCTCGCAGACCATCCGCCAGCTGGGTATCCGCCTCAAGCTGAACCCGCTGAAGGAAGTCATCCGGGGCAAGCGGCTGGTCGTGGTGGACGACTCCATCGTCCGCGGCAACACCCAGCGTGCTCTGGTCAAGATGCTCCGCGAGGCCGGCGCCGCCGAGGTCCACATCCGGATCTCGTCCCCGCCGGTGAAGTGGCCCTGCTTCTTCGGCATCGACTTCGCGACCCGTGCCGAGCTCATCGCCAACGGCATGACGATCGAGGAGATCGGCACCTCCCTGGGCGCCGACTCCCTGTCGTACATCTCCATCGACGGCATGATCGAGGCGACCACCATCGCCAAGCCGAACCTGTGCCGCGCCTGCTTCGACGGCGAGTACCCGATGGAGCTGCCCGACCCCGAGCTGCTCGGCAAGCAGCTTCTGGAGACCGAGCTGGCGGGCGGCTCCGACGCCGCCGACGCGCTCCGTCGTCCGTGATCCCCCTGCAGTACGACACGAAAGTCCTCCAGCATGTCTGCTGAATCTTCCGAGCGTGCTCCGCACGCGGGCACCGGTGCCAGCTACGCGGCCGCGGGCGTCGACATCGAGGCGGGCGACCGCGCCGTCGAGCTGATGAAGGAATGGGTGAAGAAGACGCAGCGCGCTGAAGTCGCGGGCCTTGGCGGCCTCGGCGGCTTCGCCGGTCTCTTCGACGCCTCCGCCCTCAAGCGCTACGAGCGCCCGCTGCTCGCCTCCGCCACCGACGGCGTCGGCACGAAGGTCGACATCGCCCGCCAGATGGGTGTGTACGACACGATCGGCCACGACCTGGTCGCCATGGTCATGGACGACATCGTCGTCTGCGGCGCGGAGCCGCTGTTCATGACCGACTACATCTGCGTCGGCAAGGTCCACCCCGAGCGGGTGGCCGGAATCGTCAAGGGCATCGCGGAGGGCTGCGTGCTCGCCGGCACCGCTCTCGTCGGCGGCGAGACCGCAGAGCACCCCGGACTGCTGGGCCCGGACGACTTCGACGTCGCGGGCGCTGGTACCGGTGTGGTCGAGGCGGACCGTCTGCTGGGCCCGGATCGCATCCGTAAGGGTGACGTGATCATCGCGATGGCGTCGTCCGGGCTTCACTCGAACGGGTACTCGCTGGTCCGGCACGTACTGTTCGACCGGGCGAAGATGTCGCTGGAGCAGCAGGTCGACGAGCTCGGCCGGACGCTCGGCGAGGAGCTGCTCGAGCCCACCAAGATCTACTCGCTGGACTGCCTGGCGCTCACCCGGACCACCGAGGTGCACGCCTTCAGCCACATCACGGGCGGCGGCCTCGCCAACAACCTGGCGCGGGTCGTCCCGGACGCGCTGCACGCGGTCGTGGACCGTTCGACCTGGACACCGGGCGCCGTGTTCGATCTTGTCGGCAAGGCCGGCCAGGTCGAGCAGCTCGAGCTGGAGAAGACGCTCAACATGGGTGTCGGCATGATGGCCGTCGTCCCGGAGCAGTCCGTCGACGTCGCGCTGACCACGCTGGCCGACCGTGGGGTCGACGCCTGGGTGGCGGGAACGATCACGGACCGCGGCGACCTGGGCACGGGCGCCGCGCTGACCGGAACGTACGCCGACCAGTAGTGGTCCGGGAGCTGTCGGCGTCAGCTGAACAGCACAGAACCCGGTCCGGGGTCACCCCGGACCGGGTCAGTGTCAGTACAGCGTCAAGCGCCGCGGCGCTGCTGGGACGACGGGCCGGACTCTTCGTCCTCGTCCTCATCGTCGTTGTACAGATCCGCGTACTGTGCGTACGGGTCGTCTTCCTCGTCGTCGTCCTCGAACGGCTCGCCGTTCGGAGGCTGACTCGAAGTCGAAGCGCCCAGCTCGTTGGCCAGACGCGACAGGTCAGTCCCGCCGCTGTTGTACTTCAGCTGGCGGGCGACCTTTGTCTGCTTGGCCTTGGCCCGGCCGCGCCCCATGGCTCGACCCCCTCGGTGACGGGGCTCGACGGCCCCAGAGTCTTGACACGCGTTCATGATTCGGAACGGGCTCTCGGCGGAGAGACCGGTCCGTAGGGCTTCAACCGTACCTGCTTCCGCGGCCATACGGTACGCCGCCCGCATCACGCGCCACTTCACAGGGCCTGCGAGGCGCCCCATCCTCGCTGGTCAACAGCGATTTTAACCTCTTCTTGGCGGTCGACCCGCCGACCGGGGTGAGTCTTGTCTCTCCGGGGCCGGCGGGCCGGGACGGTCACGGTCGGCGACGGCGTGCCTCCGCCATGCGCTGCTCGGCGATGCGATCGGCCGCGGCGGCCGGCGGAATGCCGTCTTCCTTTGCGCGTGCGAATATCGCCAGCGTGGTGTCGAAGATCTTGGACGCCTTGGCCTTGCAGCGGTCGAAGTCGAAGCCGTGCAGTTCGTCGGCGACCTGGATCACGCCGCCGGCGTTCACCACGTAGTCGGGGGCGTAGAGGATCCCGCGGTCCGCGAGGTCCTTCTCGACGCCCGGGTGCGCGAGCTGGTTGTTGGCCGCGCCGCAGACCACCTTGGCCGTCAGCACGGGCACGGTCGCGTCGCTCAGGGCACCGCCGAGCGCACAGGGGGCGTAGATGTCCAGGCCCTCGGTGCGGATCAGGGCCGCGGTGTCGGCGACGGCGGTGACCTGCGGGTGCTTGTCGACGATCCGGCGCACGGACTCCTCGCGGACGTCCGTGACGACGACCTCGGCTCCGTCGGAGAGCAGGTGCTCGACCAGGTGATGGCCGACCTTGCCGACGCCGGCGACGCCGACCTTGCGGCCGCGCAGCGTCGGGTCGCCCCAGACGTGCTGGGCCGAGGCGCGCATGCCCTGGAAGACGCCGTAGGCGGTCAGGACGGACGAGTCGCCGGCGCCGCCGTTCTCGGGGGAGCGGCCGGTGACCCAGCGGCTCTCGCGCGCGACGACGTCCATGTCGGCGACGTAGGTGCCGACGTCGCAGGCGGTCACGTAGCGGCCGCCGAGCGAGTCCACGAACCGGCCGTATGCCCGGAGCAGCTCCTCCGACTTGATCTGCTCGGGGTCACCGATGATCACGGCCTTGCCGCCGCCGTGGTCGAGACCGGCCAGGGCGTTCTTGTACGACATGCCCCGGGAGAGGTTCAGCGCGTCGGCGACGGCCTCTTCCTCGGACGCGTACGGGTAGAAACGGGTGCCGCCGAGGGCCGGGCCCAGAGCGGTGGAGTGGATGGCGATGACGGCCTTCAGGCCACTGGCGCGGTCCTGGCACAGCACGACTTGCTCGTGGCCGCCCTGCTCCGATCGGAACAGGGTGTGCAGGACGCCGTCGGTCACATCGGTCACGGTGGTGACTCCCAAGTACGAAGCGGCGGGTGCGGGCCTTCCTGTGGGTGGGGAAGGTCCAGTTGGGCAAGAGAGTAAGTCCTACGCGTGCGTAGATCCGACCCAGTGCCGAGGATCACCCTCTCCCGGAGTACCGGCGTGGAAGGATTCGCGGCATGCCAGCGCTGTCCTCGGTTCTCGTCCCGTACGCCGCCTATCTGCGGATCTACGAGCCGCTGGCGGCGTTTCCCGAGCCCGAGCGCGGCCACTGGGCCCGCTACGCCCGCAGGGACGCCACGCCGACCGCACAGGACGAACTGCGCCGCTCCCTGGCTGACTTGCTGCCCACCCCGCCCGTCCCGGTCCGGGTCCACGAGAGCGCCGATGCCTTCGTCACCGACGTCGACGGCGTGGTGTGTGTCTGCCCGTGGCGGACCCGGCTGCGCGGCTGGCTGGCCCTGGAGGAGCTTGCGCAGCAGCTGCCGGAGCCGCTGCTGGACGCGGTGCTGCCGCCGGTCGTCCGGGAGCAGGCGGCGGCGGACTTCGAGCAGTGGCGGATCCGCAACCCCGACGCGCGTCCGTGGATCAGGACGGCAGTGTGGGGGGTGCCGGTGGGCTGGTTCACGCTCTTCGCCGACGAGGAACGCGAATACGAGGCGGCCGGCCCGGCCGCGCCCGTCCTGCGCTACCGGACACCGATGGTCCAGGCGCGCCGGAGGCTGGCCCGCGCGCTGCGGACACTGAGGGAGACGATCGACGAAGGTCCGCTGACCGAAGGTCTTGTGGACGTGGGGCGCTGGCTGGAGGAGTTCCACCCGCGCTCGCTCGTCGAGCTCGACTACGGCGGCCTCGTGCACGCGCTGCCCGGCGGGCAGCTGGCGGACGACCGGTCGGCGGCCGATGTGACGGAGGGCATCGCGGCGCTGCGGGCAGGCGACGGGGAGGCGGCGGCGGAGGCGTACGGGCGGCTGACCGAGCGGTGGCGGTCCGTCAGGGACCGCCAGTTCGCCAACTGAAGGCCGACTTCGTTGTCGGGGCAGCGCTGCGTACAGGACGTAGGTCCCGATCCGGGCACTTGCCTCAAGCGTGACGGACCGCACTAACCGCGCCCTTGCGCCCATCACCTACCCTCGTGTCAAAATAGGACAAGGAGTCCGGGGAGGGTTCCTTCCGCCCGCTTAAGGGCGGATTACTCAGCATTGCACTCTATGGGGGGTCTGACGACTCCTGATCGCTCTGTGACTGATCGTTACTGTGACGTGACTGTCCGTTATGGCATGGTCCATCGGGCTTCGGCCGCTGATGAACACCTGAGAGGGCAATTCCATCGGTTTGGCCGACGTCGCTGGACAGATGGTGTAGTTGTAGTGCCGAGGACAAGCCGTTCGTCCTATAACCGACTCGGCCCGCGTCTGCCATTTCGGGCAACGCGGGTCAAGGTGCAGAATTTAGAGGAAAGAACCGAGAAGGTTCGGTTCTCCCGAGGAGGCCGCTCATGACCGCTCGCACCCCTGATGCCGAGCCGCTGCTGACCCCGGCTGAGGTTGCCACCATGTTCCGCGTGGACCCGAAGACGGTCACTCGCTGGGCCAAGGCAGGCAAGCTCACGTCCATCCGCACGCTCGGAGGACATCGCCGGTACCGCGAGGCAGAGGTCCGCGCACTGCTTGCGGGTATTCCGCAGCAGCGCAGCGAGGCCTGAAACACCCCGTAACACCGGGCGACACCGGGGCCCCCACCTCGGACAAGCCCGCACATAGCTCCACATGACGGCGTTCTGCCCCAACAGACCCTCGTCATCGATCGCGCTGGACTCCGCCGGGTCCAGCGCGATTTTTTTTGTTTCCTGGGGGCGGGTTGGGGGAACTTGTGGTGGCCTGTGCCGGCGCTCCCGAGGGGAGTGCAATGGCACATATTAAATCCACTGGTTGTAGGGAGGGGTTAAACGAGGACGTTCTGAAAACCCGTTCGGTGACACCCGTCACATGGCGCGCCTCTTGCCAAACTGCAGCGTTTCACGCAAAGAGCCGCGGTGGCAGGGCCGTTGGTCACTCGTTCGTGGGACCTTCGTCCTCGGCCGGCGGAGGCTCGTGCTCGGGACGCTCCAAGGCAAGGCGCAGGAGGCGATGGCAGATGGGGCAGCTTCTCGTGAGATGCCGGTAGCCGGACGCGGCCGACAGATGGGCGCGCAGCAGCGCCCGGGTCTCATACCGTCTCGCTGTGGAAGCCGCCATGCACGTCACCTCCAGGTGTGTGCCGTCCCCTAGTCAGTGGGTACCCCCGGCGGATGCCGCCGTCAAGACGCCCGGACACGACGGAGGCCCGCACCGTCCGGGTCTCCGGCCCCGAGCGCGACGGAGGCCCGCACCGTCCGGGTCTCCGGCCCCGAGCGCGACGGAGGCCCGCACCGTCCGGGTCTCCGGCCCCGGGCGCGACGGAGGCCCGCACCGTCCGGGTCTCCGGCCCCGGGCGCGACGGAGGCCCGCGCTGTCCGGCGCTGTCTTGTGCGGGGAGAGCGGTCCTGACGGGATGTGCCGTAATCCATGCGCGGCCCCGCCGCGGGGCGCGGCCTCCTGGGCCCCCGGGCACGACGAAGGCCCGCGCCGTTCGGCGCGGGCCTTCGTTCACTTCAAGCGGTCCTGACGGGATTTGAACCCGCGGCCTCCACCTTGACAGGGTGGCGAGCACTCCAAACTGCTCCACAGGACCAGGTTTCGCAGCCGGACTTGCTCTCTTGGCTGCGAGAGAGACTGTACAGCAGGTCCGACCATCAGGTCGAACTCACTCCGGGCGACAGCCCTGCTACGGCACCAACGCGTCGATCGCCTTCACGATCCGCTTGTCGGACACGGGGTACGCCGTGCCCAGGGCGTGCGCGAAATAGCTCACCCGAAGCTCCTCGATCATCCAGCGGATGTCCAGGACCTTCTGCGGCACCGGGCGGCCCTGCGGCATCTGCTCGAGCAGCCAGGCGTACTCGTCCTGCATCTCGTGGACCTTCTCCATGCGCGTGGTGTCGCGCTGGACGCTCGTCGGCATCTGCTGCAGGCGGCGGTCCACGGCGATCAGATAGCGCATCAGGTCCGGCAGCCGGCGCAGACCGGTCCGGGTGACGACACCGGCCGGCATGAGGGCCGCCAGCTGCTCGCGCACGTCCCGGACGTTGTCGAGGAGGGTCAGGCTGGTCGTGGCCTTCAGGCGGCGCTCACAGGCCTGCCAGGCCGCGAGGATCTGCTGCACCTGGCCGATCGTGCGCACCGTGAGGTCGACGAGGTCGGTGCGGACCTTGTCGTACAGCTTCCGGAACGCCTCCTCGTCCCACGCCGGGCCGCCGTGCTCCGCGATCAGCCGGTCGGCCGCGGCCGTGGCGCAGTCGTCGAAGAGCGCCTGGATCGAGCCGTGCGGATTGCTCGACAGCGCGAGCTTCTGCTGGTTCGTCAGCTTGTCGGTGGCGAACTTGGCGGGATTCACCGGGATGTTGAGCATGATGAGCCGGCGCGTGCCCTGCCACATCGCCTGCGCCTGCTCCGCCTCGGTGTCGAAGAGCCGTACCGACACGGAGTCGCCCGCGTCGACCAGCGCCGGGTACGCCTTGACCGGCTGGCCCGCGCGCCGGGTCTCGAAGACCTTCGTCAGCGTGCCGATCGTCCAGTCGGTGAGGCCCGTGCGCTCCAGGGACTCGCCCGCCGGGCTGGAGGAGGCGACGGCCTTCGCGAGCGCCTGGCGGGCCTTCGGCTTCAGCGCGAGCCGCAGCGCCTCCAGGTCCTTGTCCTCGGCGAGCTTCCTGTGTCGCTCGTCGACGATCCGGAAGGTGATCTTCAGGTGGTCGGGCACCCGTGACACGTCGAAGTCGTCCGCCGACACCGGTACGCCGACCATGCGCTGCAGTTCACGCGTGAGGGTGACCAGGAGCGGCTCCTGCAGGGGCACGGCCCTCTCCAGGAACGCCTTGGCGTAGTTGGGCGCGGGCACGTAATGGCGACGGACGGGCTTCGGCAGCGAGCGGATCAGCTCGGTGACCACGTCCTCCCGCAGGCCCGGGATCTGCCAGTCGAAGCCCTCGTCCGTGACCTGGTTCAGCACCTGCAGCGGAATGTGGACGGTGACGCCGTCCCTCCCCTCGCTTCGCTGGGGATGCCCCATGTCCGCGCCCGGCTCGAACCGGTACGTCACCCGGAACTTCAGCCGGCCCTGCCGCCAGGAGTCCGGGTAGTCGTCCTTGGTGACCGCGCCGGCTTTCTCGTTGATGAGCATCTCGCGCTCGAAGTCGAGCAGTTCGGGCTGCTCACGGCGCTTGTGCTTCCACCACGAGTCGAAGTGCGCACCGGAGACGACATGCTCCGGCACCCGCTGGTCGTAGAAGTCGAACAGGGTCTCGTCGTCCACGAGGATGTCGCGGCGGCGTGCCCGGTGCTCCAGCTCCTCGACCTCGGTCAGGAGCTTGCGGTTGTCCGCGAAGAACTTGTGGTGCGTGCGCCAGTCGCCCTCGACGAGCGCGTTCCTGATGAACAGGTCGCGCGAGGTCTCCGGGTCGATGCGGCCGTAGTTCACCTTGCGCTGCCCGATGATCGGCACGCCGTACAGCGTCACCTTCTCGTACGCCATCACTGCGGCCGCGTCCTTCTCCCAGTGCGGCTCGCTGTACGTACGCTTCAGCAAATGCTGCGCGAGCGGTTCGATCCACTCCGGCTCGATCTTCGCGTTGACCCGTGCCCACAGGCGCGAGGTCTCCACCAGTTCCGCGGACATGACGAAGCGCGGCGGTTTCTTGAAGAGCGCCGAGCCGGGGAAGACGGCGAACTTGGCGCTACGGGCGCCCAGATACTCGTTCTTCGCGCCGTCCTTCACGTCCTTCATGCCGACGTGCGAGAGCAGCCCGGCGAGGAGCGAGACATGGACGGACTGCTCGGAGGCGGCAGCACCCGCCGAAGGCTCCTCCGGATGGAGGCCCATCTGCTTGGCGACCGTGCGCAGCTGCGCATAGATGTCCTGCCACTCACGGATGCGCAGGAAGTTCAGATACTCCTGCTTGCACATCCGGCGGAAGCTGGAGGAGCCGCGCTCCTTCTGCTGCTCGCGGATGTAGCGCCACAGATTGAGGTAGGCGAGGAAGTCGCTCGTCTCGTCCTTGAAGCGGGCGTGCTGCTGGTCGGCCTGCGTCTGCTTGTCGGCGGGACGCTCACGCGGGTCCTGGATGGACAGGGCGGCCGCGATCACCATGACCTCGCGTACGCAGCCGTTCTTGTCGGCCTCGACGACCATGCGGGCCAGCCGGGGATCGACCGGCAGCTGGGAGAGCTTGCGGCCCATTTCCGTCAGCTTCTTGCGCGGATCCTTCTGGGCCGGGTCGAACGCGCCCAGCTCCTGGAGGAGCTGCACGCCGTCGCGGATGTTGCGATGGTCCGGCGGGTCGATGAAGGGGAACTTCTCGATGTCGCCGAGACCCGCCGCGGTCATCTGCAGGATGACCGACGCCAGATTCGTACGGAGGATCTCCGCGTCCGTGAACTCCGGCCGCGCCTCGAAGTCCTCCTGCGAGTACAGCCGGATGCAGATGCCGTCCGACGTACGGCCGCAGCGGCCCTTGCGCTGGTTGGCGCTGGCCTGGCTGACCGCCTCGATGGGCAGCCGCTGGACCTTGGTGCGATGGCTGTAGCGCGAGATGCGGGCGGTGCCCGGGTCGATCACGTACTTGATGCCAGGGACGGTCAGCGACGTCTCGGCGACGTTCGTGGCGAGAACGATCCGGCGGCCGGTGTGCGGCTGGAAGACCCGGTGCTGCTCCGCGTGCGAAAGGCGCGCGTAGAGGGGGAGCACCTCGGTGAATCTGTACTGCTTCTTGTTGAGCGCGTCCGCCGTGTCGCGGATCTCGCGCTCGCCGGAGAGGAAGACGAGGATGTCGCCCTTCCCCTCGCCCATCAGCTCCTCCACGGCGTCCGTGATCGCGGTGATCTGGTCGCGGTCCGCGTCGTCGCCGTCCTCCTCGAGGAGCGGCCGGTAACGCACCTCCACCGGATACGTACGCCCGCTGACCTCGACGATCGGCGCGTCACCGAAGTGGCGGGAGAAGCGCTCGGGATCGATCGTCGCGGAGGTGATCACGATCTTGAGGTCGGGACGTCTGGGCAGCAGCTGTGCGAGATAACCGAGCAGGAAGTCGATGTTGAGGGACCGCTCGTGCGCCTCGTCGATGATGATCGTGTCGTAGGCGCGCAGCTCGCGGTCCGTCTGGATCTCGGCGAGCAGGATGCCGTCCGTCATGAGCTTCACGAACGTGGAGTCCTGGTTCACCTGGTCGGTGAAGCGGACCTTCCAGCCGACCGCCTCGCCGAGCGGAGTGTTCAGCTCCTCCGCGACCCGCTCCGCGACGGTGCGCGCGGCGATGCGGCGGGGCTGCGTGTGCCCGATCATGCCGCGCACGCCACGGCCGAGCTCCAGGCAGATCTTGGGGATCTGGGTCGTCTTGCCCGACCCGGTCTCGCCCGCGACGATCACGACCTGGTGGTCCCGTATCGCCTCCAGGATCACGTCCTTCTTCTGACTGACCGGAAGCTGCTCGGGATAGATGATCTCGGGCACGCGCTCGGCCCGCCGCGCGGTGCGGGCCGCTGACTTGTCCGCCTCCCCGGCGATCTCGTCCAGCACGGCCTGCCGCGCCTCGGGCTTACGGATGCGGCGGGCGCCTTCCAGACGACGGCCGAGCCGGTGGGCGTCGCGCAGCGACGCCCCGGCCAGCAGGGTCTGAAGGTCGGCGAAGGAAGTAGACATACGGAGTCCAGGATCGCACCCCGGTCAAACCACTGGCGAACCCATTTCGCGCGCAAGCTGGTGCAGTATGGAGCGAATCCGTTCCCACCCGCCCGGCTCGAGCCCCGAAAGGACAGCACGTCCATGCTGATCGGCCGCGACCGCCGGCACCGCCTCGTGGTGACTGCGAGCCTGCTGCTGGGATTGCTCGGCGCTCTTCTCGGGTGTCTCGGCGGGACGGCCGCAGCGGCGGAGGCCGGCGCCGCGTCCGCCACCGATGCCCCCTCGTGGGACACGGCGTCGGTCGTCACGCAGCCGCAGGGGTGCGGCAAGGACACGGACGGGAACGACAGCGGGGCGCACCCCGCGCCGCCGCCGCGGAACGGCTCGTCGTACGAGCTGCCGACGCCCGCCCTGCACCAGGGATACGGCCCGACCGGCGCCGCCGCGGCCTGTGACCAGGCGGCTCCCGACCCGCTGCCCGTACCGCCGCCGCTCGCGCCGCCGTCCGCGGTCGACCTCTCCGTCCTGCGCGTGTAGGCCCGACGACCCACCTCTGCATCGGCAACTCGTCGGACCTTTCGCTCAGGAGCACCCTCCATGTCTTCTTCCGTTCCCCGCAAGCCGCTCGCCATCGGTGCGGGTGTCCTCGCCGCCGCGCTGCTGCTCGGCTACGCCTCCTACACCGCCACCCGGCCGGACGCGCCGTCGTCCGGTTCCTCGTCCGTGGCCGAGGGTTCCGCGGATCCGCAGTCCGGCGCCTACCCCGCGCTCGAGAAGCTCGCGCGCCGCGACGCCAAGGACCCCCTCGCCATGGGGCACGCCGACGCGCCTGTCGTCATGGTCGAGTACGCCGACTTCCAGTGCGGCTACTGCGGGAAGTTCGCCCGCGACACCGAGCCCGAGCTGGTGGAGAAGTACGTCGAGGACGGCATCCTGCGCATCGAGTGGCGCAACTTCCCGATCTTCGGCGAGCCGTCGGAGTCCGCCGCGCGCGCCGCATGGGCGGCAGGGCAGCAGGGCCGCTTCTGGCAGTTCCACTCGGCCGCGTACGCGGAGGGTGCCAAGGAGAAGGGCTTCGGCAAGGACCGGCTGACGGCGCTGGCTCGGGAGGCGGGCGTGGGCGACCTCGACCGGTTCGCCCGCGACCTGGACAGTGACGCGGCGCGCCAGGCCGTGACGAAGGACCAGGAGGAGGCCTACGGGCTGGGCGCGACGTCCACGCCGTCCTTCCTGATCAACGGGCGACCCGTCGCGGGCGCCCAGCCGACGGAGACCTTCACCGAGGCGATCGAGGCGGCGAAGAAGTCCGCGGGCGAGGACGGCCGGTGACCGACATCGGCTATCTGGCGGCCTTCCTCGGCGGCCTGCTCGCCCTGGTCAGCCCGTGCAGTGCGCTGCTGCTGCCCGCCTTCTTCGCGTACTCCGTCGACTCGACGGGCCGGCTGCTGGCCCGCACCGGGATCTTCTACGCCGGCCTGGCGACCACCCTGGTCCCGCTGGGCGCGGCCGGGTCCTTCGCCGGTCGGCTGTTCTACGGCCACCGTGATCTGCTCGTCGCCGTCGGCGGCTGGCTGATCATCGTGCTGGGCGTCGCCCAGATCGTGGGCATGGGCTTCGCGTCGCGCCGGCTCGCGGCGGTCTCCGGCCGCATCCGCCCCACGACCGCGGTCTCCGTATATGCGCTGGGGCTCGTCTACGGCCTGGCCGGCTTCTGCGCGGGCCCGATCCTCGGCAGCGTGCTGACGGTCGCGGCGCTGAGCGGCGGCCCGGTCTACGGCGGCCTGCTCCTCGCGGTCTACGCCCTGGGCATGGCGGTCCCGCTCTTCGTGCTGGCGTTGCTGTGGGAACGCTTCGACCTTGGCCGCCGCCGCTGGCTGCGCGGCCGGGCGCTGCGACGGGGCCGCTTCGAACTGCACACGACGTCGCTGCTGTCGGGCCTGTTCTTCATCGCGCTCGGCACGCTCTTCCTGCTCTTCGACGGGACGACGGCCCTACCGGGCCTGCTCTCGGTCGACGACTCGTTCGCCGTGGAGGAGTGGGCGTCCCGCTTCGGCGCGGCGGTTCCGGACTGGGCGCTGCTGGTTCTGGTGGTGGCGGTGGTGGCCCTGACCCTGGGCGTCCGCGGCTGGCGCCGCGGGGACCGCGAACGCGCCTGACCCTGCCCGTCGCCGGTGGGGCTGCCCAATCAGCCCCACCGGCGAACGAGGACAGCGCACTGTCGGGAACGGCGAAGGCCCCGACTCGCGGAGTCGAGGCCTTCGTATGGTGGCTGGGGCCGGGGTCGAACCGGCGACCTATCGCTTTTCAGGCGATCGCTCGTACCAACTGAGCTACCCAGCCACGAGACTCTTTCGAGCCTCAGCGGTCCTGACGGGATTTGAACCCGCGGCCTCCACCTTGACAGGGTGGCGAGCACTCCAAACTGCTCCACAGGACCAAGCGTGTGCGGGACCAGTCTCGCACATGGTGTTGCGTGCCCCCAACGGGATTCGAACCCGTGCTACCGCCTTGAAAGGGCGGCGTCCTGGGCCACTAGACGATGAGGGCGGATGAAACCGGTACTGCCACTTCTCTGTGCGCCACCCTCAAGGGTTACTGCAAGGAAGACGCGAGAAGCATGTGACTCCGCTTTCCCCCGAAAGGTTCCGCTTCTCCCTGACCCCTGTCGGGGTTCGGGACGGTCAAGCCCTGACCGCTGCCCTTGGGCACGACGAGACTGTACTACGGCATTTAGGCCTTGACCAAACTGGATAAGCGCAGGGTGGTTCAGGGGCCGGGCGTGCCTGTGGACGGCGTGTCGGAGGGGGTGCCCGACGGGGATCCCGAAGGGGACGCGTCCGCCCCCGCGGGCTCCGCGAGATGGCGGCTGACCTCGGCCGTCGTCAGTCCCAGGCCGCCCAGGGTGATCTCGTCCCAGGCCTGCATACGGCGTGTCGTCCGGTCCAGATAGAGGACCGAAGCCTGGACCTGTTCCGGTTTCGCGTTCTGCACCGCCCGCAGACCGCCGCCGCCCGTCGATCCCTCGATCCTCAGAAGCGTGCCGTGCCTGAGGATCTCGGCGTGCCGCCGATGGGTGTGCCCGGCCAGGACGAGGGGGACCGTGCCGTCGGTCTCCCGGGCGGCGACCGGGTTGTGGGCGACGGCGATGTCGACGGGGGTGCCCGCGCGTTCCTGGTCGCGCAGGGCGGAGGCGAGGCGGATGCCCGTCATGCGCTCCGCCGGGTCGCCCTGGGCGACGACGGAGCGGTCGGGAGTGAACTGCGGGTCGCCGCTGCCGGCGATGCGCAGTCCGGCCACGGTCACGGCCTTGCCGTCGTCGAGGACCCGCACGTGCTTGAGACCGGAGAGGTATTCCTGGGTGATGAGCGAGTCGTGGTTGCCGCGCACCCAGACGTAGGGCGCGCCGAGGTCGGAGATCGGGTCGAGGAAACCGTTCTCGGCGGCCGAGCCGTGGTCCATCGTGTCGCCCGAGTCGATGATCACGTCGATGTCGTACTGCTTCACGAGGGACTTGATGATGTGCCAGGCCGCCGGGTTCAGGTGGATGTCCGAGACGTGCAGGACACGCATCGTGTTGGGGTCCGGCTGGTAGGTGGGGAGCGTGGACGTCGCCTCGTACAGCTTGGTGACGTTGGTGACGAGCCGCGCCAACTCGTGCTGGTAGACGTCGAAGTCGGTGACGATGGAGCGCGCGTTGCCCACGACGGACGGTGCCGAGGTCAGCAGGCCGGAGAACTTGGGCTCGAGGACGGACTTCGGGTTCCACGTGGCGTACGCGCTGACGCCGGACGCGGCCAGCAGGACGAGCGCGAGACCGCCGGCCGCGAGGGCGCGGCGCGGTCGGCGGTAGACGGCGAGGCCGAGGGCGGTCGCTCCGGAGACGACGGCGACGCAGGAGCGCACGGCGAGCTCGGTGGCGCCGTCCTGGACGTCGCGGGTGATCTCGCCCTGGAGGCCGGAGATCCGCTCCGGGTGTTCGACGAGGGCCTGGGAGCGGACCGGGTCGAGGCGGTCCACGTCGACGTCGAGACGGACCGGTGCGTTGTGCGAGTCGAGTTCCAGGGCGCCCAGCGGTGAGACGTTGATCTTCGTTCCGCCGTTCAGGGACGGCCGCAGCGTCATGGTCGCGTCCATGGGGCCGACCGGCGTACGCACATTGCCGACGACGAGGAGTCCGAGCCACGCCCCGAACAGGACGACGGCCGTCAGACCGAGCGCCCTGGCCCACGGACGCGCGGCGGGGGCGGCGGCCGGATCGAGGCCTCGGGAGCGGCTGCGCGCCGACGCACCGGATTTCGGCGGCAGGCGCTTTTGCCGGGTGAGTCGGGCGAGTCGGGTGAGTTGGGCGAGTCGGGCGAAGACGGTGCGGTTCGGGGCGGGCGGTTCTTGGGCTTCGCGGGCCATTGGTCCCGTATGCCCACCCCGGCGGGCGGCCATGCCGGTGCGACCACTCGCACGGCGTACGTGACAATGGCCGGGTGCTGGAGATGACGCGCGAGGAGTTCGAGGAACTGGTCGCCGAGGCCCTGGACAGGATCCCGCCCGACCTGATGCGGCTGATGGACAACGTCGCCGTGTTCGTGGAGGACGAGCCCGCCGTGGACGACCCCGATCTGCTCGGCCTCTACGAGGGGACTCCGCTCACCGATCGCGGCGAGTGGTACGCCGGTGTGCTGCCGGACCGCATCACCATCTACCGCGGCCCCACCCTGCGGATGTGCGACACCCGCGAGGACGTCGTCGCCGAGACCGAGATCACCGTGGTGCACGAGATCGCCCACCACTTCGGGATCGACGACGAGCGGCTGCACGAGCTGGGGTACGGGTGAGCACCAGCCGTGACGGGGTTCCGGAGGCGATCGATCCGGATGTCGACCTCCATGTGCCCGCCCAGCGTGCGGAGCTCGACGGCGCCCGCAAGTGGCCGGTGCTCACGGCGATCGCGGTCGGAGGGGCCGTCGGCGCGGCGGGCCGTTACGGGGCGTTGCTGCTGTGGCCTGCCCCCGAAGGCTCGTTCCCGTGGGCGGTCTTCTGCGTCAACGTCTTGGGCTGCGCGCTGATCGGTGTGCTGATGGTGCTCGTCGGCGAGGGCGGCCGGTCGGCCCGTCCGCTGGTGCGGCCCTTCCTCGGGGTGGGCGTCCTCGGCGGGTTCACGACCTTCTCGACGTACGCCCTCGACTTCGCGCAACTGCTGGAACGCGAGGAGGCGGGCATCGCGCTTGCGTACGCGGGCGGCACCGTGGCCGGCGCGTTGGGCGCCGTCTGGCCGGCGGCGTCGGCGACGCGGGCCGCGCTGGGCCGGCTGGCCGCCCGGACCGCGAACCGGACGGCCACGCGGTGAACTGGCTGCTGGTGATCGCCGGGGCCGCGATCGGCGCTCCCTTGCGGTATCTGACGGACCGTGCGGTGCAGGCGCGCCACGACTCGGTGTTCCCGTGGGGGACGTTCGTGGTCAACGCCGCAGGGAGCCTGGTGCTCGGCGCCGTCGCCGGGGCGTCGGTGTCCTCTCCGGCGTACGCGCTGCTCGGCACGGGACTGTGCGGGGCGCTGACGACGTACTCCACGTTCTCCTACGAGACGCTGCGCCTCGCCGAGCGCGGCTGGAGGTTCCTGGCCGTGGCGAACGTGGCCGCCTCGCTGCTGGTGGGGCTCGGATCGGTGTTCCTGGGGCTGGAGTTGGCGCGAGCACTCACGGCGTGAGGCGCGGGCCCTTCGGTGCCGGGCCGGCGTCCCGGGCGTGTCCCTTGTGGGGTGCCGGGAGTTGGTCAGGGAAACCGCGTCCCCTGTCCCGGAGGTGCCCCTGTGCGCCAGTTGTCAGCCCCCGGCCGTACGGCCGTCTGGATCGCCGCCTCGCTGGCGGTCCTGGCCTCGGCAGGCTGTATGAGCGTGAGCGACGAGGAGGGCGGCAAGCCTCCGCCCAGCACGTCCGCGGACCGGCGCGGGGCGGAGGCGGAGGCGGAGCCCGACGGAGGGCAGGTGCTGCCCGGCAAGCACGGACAGCAGGCGGGCGGCGGCGACGGCACCGCGGACGGGCCCGACCGGAAGAACGGCAGCGCTTCGCCCAGCCCGAGCGGCTCGGCCTCCCGCGGCGCGGAGCCCTCGCGCCCGGGACAGCCGCCGTCGACGCCGAAGCCGCCCGTGCCCACGAGGGGCGGGGTGTCGCCGTCCGCGCCGCAGCCGCAGGAGCCCCCGGAGCCGCCGGCGCAGGAGCCCCCCGAGCCGCCGGCGCAGAGTTCGCCGCCGCCACCGTCGCCGTCGGCCGAGCCGACGGATCCGCCCACCGCCTCCTCCGCGCCGGAAGTGCACGCCGGGGCGATGCGGGTGGTGGAACCGTCGGGCGCGGAGCCGGCCGCCTCTGCACAGGTGAGCCCGGAGCGGGCGGACGGCCGCGGCGGAACAGCGGCCCACGGCCAGGACCGCTCGGAGCGGACGGTGGCGTAGGGCGCGGGCGTGGCGCAGTCGTGCGAGTGTGTGCCCGGGGTCACGTCACCGCGGTTTGCCTAGGAGGGGGAGGGGTGCGTATGGTGGTAGATCGTTTGATCCCATTGCCCGGCGCCGAAAAGGAAGAGCGCCGCGTGGCGCGTACTCTCCCTAGCCGTGGCTGACCGCATCGAGGCGGTCGAATTGCGAATTCACGGAGTTTGGGCGCGTGCCGAGACTCCGGAAGGTTTCGCATTTCGCATGTCCACTTTCAGTACTGATCACGCCGTCATGCCCGAGAACGACGAGATTGTCGAGGCGGTCGAGACGGCTGCCGCGGAGGCCGCAGAGGCCCCCCAGGAGCCCCAGATCACCTTCGCCGACCTCGGTCTCCCCGAGGGCGTCGTGCGCAAGCTGGCGCAGAACGGCGTGACGACCCCCTTCCCGATCCAGGCCGCGACCATCCCGGACGCCCTGGCCGGCAAGGACATCCTCGGCCGTGGCCGCACCGGCTCCGGCAAGACCCTCTCGTTCGGTCTGCCGACCCTGGCCACGCTGGCCGGCGGGCGCACCGAGAAGAAGAAGCCCCGCGCGATCATCCTCACCCCGACGCGTGAGCTCGCGATGCAGGTCGCGGACGCCCTCCAGCCGTACGGCGACGTGCTCGGCCTGAAGATGAAGGTCGTCTGCGGCGGTACGTCCATGGGCAACCAGATCTACGCCCTGGAGCGCGGCGTCGACGTCCTCGTCGCCACCCCCGGCCGTCTGCGCGACATCATCAACCGCGGCGCCTGCTCCCTCGAGAACGTCCAGGTCGCCGTCCTCGACGAGGCCGACCAGATGTCCGACCTGGGCTTCCTGCCCGAGGTCACCGAGCTGCTCGACCAGATCCCGGCCGGCGGCCAGCGGATGCTCTTCTCCGCGACCATGGAGAACGAGATCAGCACCCTGGTCAAGCGCTACCTGACCAACCCCGTCACCCACGAGGTGGACAGCGCCCAGGGCAACGTCACGACCATGAGCCACCACGTGCTCGTCGTGAAGCCCAAGGACAAGGCGCCGGTCACGGCCGCCATCGCCGCCCGCAAGGGCCGGACGATCATCTTCGTCCGCACCCAGCTCGGGGCCGACCGCATCGCGGAGCAGCTGCGCGATTCCGGTGTGAAGGCCGACGCGCTGCACGGCGGTATGACGCAGGGCGCCCGTACCCGCACCCTGGCCGACTTCAAGGACGGCTACGTCAACGCGCTCGTCGCGACCGACGTCGCCGCCCGCGGTATCCACGTGGACGGCATCGACCTGGTCCTGAATGTGGACCCGGCCGGTGACCACAAGGACTACCTGCACCGCTCGGGCCGTACGGCTCGCGCCGGCCGCTCCGGTGTCGTCGTGTCGCTCTCGCTGCCGCACCAGCGCCGCCAGATCTTCCGTCTGATGGAGGACGCCGGCGTCGACGCCTCGCGCCACATCGTCGGCGGTGCCGGGGTGTTCGACCCCGAGGTCGCCGAGATCACCGGTGCCCGTTCGCTGACCGAGGTCCAGGCCGACTCCGCGAACAACGCCGCCAAGCAGGCCGAGCGCGAGGCCGTCGAGCTGACCCGTCAGCTCGAGCGTGTCCAGCGCCGTGCGGCCGAACTCCGCGAGGAGGCCGACCGCCTGGTGGCTCGCGCGGCGCGTGAGCGCGGCGAGGACCCGGAGGCCGCCGTGGCCGAGGTGACCGAGGCCGCTGTGGCCGAGATCGCCGCGGTGCCGGAGCAGGCCGAGCCGGTGCGCGAGGCCCGCGACGAGCGCCCCTCGTACGACCGTCGTGACGAGCGGGGCAACTTCGGCCGCGACCGCCGTGACGACCGTGGTGGTTTCAACCGCGACCGCGGTGGTGACCGTGGTGGCCGTTCGTTCGAGCGTCGTGACGACCGTGGCGGCTTCCGCCGCGACGACCGTGGCGGCAGCGCCGACCGCGGTGGCTTCAACCGCGACCGCGGTGGCGACCGTGGCGGCCGTTCCTTCGAGCGTCGTGACGACCGCGGTGGTGACCGTGGTGGCCGTTCGTTCGAGCGTCGTGACGACCGCGGTGGCTTCCGCCGCGACGACCGTGGCGGCAGCGCCGACCGCGGTGGCTTCAACCGTGACCGTGGCTTCGAGCGTCGTGACGACCGTGGCGGCTTCCGCCGCGACGACCGTCCGGCCGGCCCCCGTGGCAGCGACCGCCCCTTCAACCGTGACCGTCGCGACGACCGCCCCTCGGGCGGCTTCCGCTCCGGCGGCGGCGACCGCCCGTACGGCCGCCGTGACGACCACCGCGGTGGCGCCGGCTCGAACTCCGGCTCGTTCGGTGGCGGCCGCCGTGACGACAAGCCGCGCTGGAAGCGCAACGGCTGACTCGCCAGGCTGCTCGACCGCTTGACTGCTTGATCAGGGCCCGTACGACACCTCTGTGTCGTACGGGCCCTGCTGTACGTCGGCGCACGACGAGACGGGTGTTCGACGTCGACGCCGGCCTGCCCCCGTATGACCGGGCCTGGTCGGTCGACCCGACGACGAACAACCCCGCCTGGGCGGACACCAAGGGCGCGATCCGCCTGCTCGGAACCGGCGTCGCCACGTCCGCCCTGGGCGTGGTGGACTCCGCTGCTGCGACGTCGGCGAACGTCAAGACCGGGGTGTGGAAGCCGCGTTGGCGGCTGTCGAAGCCGGCTGCGTCCTGGTCGTTGGCGCTGCGGCACAAGGCGACCGGGGCTGTGGTGCGGACGCTGTCGGGCGCTGAGGAACGGTGACGGCCGCGCGATCTGATCGTCCGCCGGACCGCGACGGGTGACATGTACTTCTGTGCCGGGACGGCCGATCACCGGCTGAGGAGCCGGGTGAAGATCGGTACGAACTGGCAGACGTACACGAAGATCGTCGGTGCGGGGGATCTGAACGGTGACGGTCGGGGTGATCTGCTGGGGGTCGACAAGGCGGGTGCGCTGTGGCGTACTACGGCACCGCGACCGGCGGCGTCACCACGCGCGTGAAGCTCGCCGGAGGTTGGGGCACGTCGTCAACCTCCGTGGTCGGCATGGGCGGCATCTCGGCTGACGGGAAGCCGGACGTCGTTGCGCGTGACACGGCCGGGAAGCTGTTCCGCTCCAGCGGGAGGGGCACCGGCACACTCGGCGGCCGGGCGCAGATCGGCAACAGCGGTTTGGACGGCCTTCAGGGGCACGTACTGACCCGAAGTCTCCGTGCCCGCCCGCGATGTATCCGCGGGCGGGCACGAAGACGCGGCCCGGGATCGGATACCGGATCGGCTCCTGGGATCTCTCCCGCTATGCTCAGGGGTGTTGTGTCGTGGGCCGTTAGCTCAATTGGCAGAGCAGCGGACTTTTAATCCGTTGGTTGTGGGTTCGAGTCCCACACGGCCTACCACCGGCAGGACGGCTTCACCGCTCTGAACTGCCACGGAGCGCCCCGACCCGTTTCGACCGGTCGGGGCGCTTGGTCGTTGTCGTCAGATGTGGCCCGCGGGGCCGAGCAGCGCGGACGCCACCTGGAGCGGGGTATTGGCCGCCGTGGTCGCGGCGACCGGCGGGGCGGAACGGCATGTGAAGCCGAGACGGGTCAGCGCTCGGGTCACTTCACCGGCGGTGAAGTCGCGCCGGTCCTGCCTGGTGATCACTTCCCCCACCTGCTTGACGGGGTAGTGGCGGCGTCCGATGATCACGGACTCGCCCGTGATGGGTTCGGGCTTGATGCCCTTCATCGACTGCTGCACGTCGGCCTTGACGAAGTCGAAAGGGAAGCGGGCGATGACACAGCGCACAGGGCCTCAACAGGTTTCGGAGGAGGGCCGTGCGTGTGTACGCACGGCCCGGGCTGGTTCGGAGAGACGGTGCCCTGGGGGGCGTAAGCCTGGCCGTCGACGCGGACTTGGGGCGCGGACGGCCCCGCTCACTCCCCGTGGCGTCCGGCTCGTCAGGCGGCCCTGCCGAAGGCGGTGGCGGAGGAGGTACGGCGCGCACGTGCGGGGCGGCTGCGCCTGCCGCGCGAGGACGAAGCGGCACTCTTCCTGGGGCGCTCCGCCGCCGGGGCGCTGATGACGACGGGAACGCCGGTGGGAGCCTGGGCGCCGGTGATACGGCTGAGTTCGGCTTCGCCCGAGCGGACACTGGCGATGTGCGGAGTGATGCCTGCGTCCGCCATCAGACGGGTCATCTCGCGGCGCTGGTTGGGCAGTACGAGGGTGACCACGCTGCCGGACTCGCCGGCACGGGCGGTACGGCCCCCGCGGTGCAGATAGTCCTTGTGGTCGCCGGGCGGATCGATGTTGACGACCAGGTCGAGGTCGTCGACGTGGATGCCGCGGGCCGCGACATTGGTGGCGACGAGCACCGTGACATGGCCGGTCTTGAACTGAGTGAGGGCGCGCGTGCGCTGAGGCTGCGACTTGCCGCCGTGCAGGGCCGAGGCGCGTACACCGACGGCCAGGAGGTCCTTGGTCAGCCGGTCGACGGCGTGCTTGGTGTCCAGGAACATGATCACGCGCCCGTCGCGCGCCGCGATCTCGACGGTCGTGGCGTGCTTGTCGGCGCCGTGGACGTGCAGGAGGTGATGTTCCATGGTGGTCACCGCGCCGGCCGACGGGTCGACGGAGTGGACCACCGGGTCGGTCAGGTAGCGCCGGACGAGGCGGTCGACGTTGCGGTCCAGCGTGGCGGAGAACAGCATCCGCTGCCCTTCGGGCCGCACCTGGTCGAGCAGGGCGGTGACCTGGGGCATGAAGCCCATGTCGGTCATCTGGTCCGCCTCGTCCAGGACCGTGATGGCGACCTGGTTCAGCCTGCAGTCGCCGCGGTCGATGAGGTCCTTCAGGCGGCCCGGAGTGGCGATGACGACCTCGGCGCCGGCGCGCAGCGCGCCGGCCTGGCGGCCGATCGACATCCCGCCGACGACGGTGGCCAGCCGCAGCTTCAGCGCCTTCGCGTAGGGCGTGAGCGCGTCGGTGAGCTGCTGGGCCAGTTCGCGGGTGGGGACAAGGACGAGTGCCAGCGGCTGACGGGCCTCGGCGCGCTGCCCGGCGGTGCGGGCCAGCAGCGCCAGCCCAAAAGCGAGGGTCTTCCCGGAGCCGGTACGGCCGCGTCCGAGGACGTCCCGGCCGGCCAGGGAGTTCGGCAGAGTGGCGGCCTGGATCGGGAACGGCGTGGTGACGCCGAGACGCGTGAGCGTGTCCAGGATCTCGGCGGGCATGTCCAGTTCGCCGAAGGTCGCGGCCGCGGGCAGGGCCGGAGAGACGGTCACCGGCAGGGTGAACTCGCCCTGCGGCCCGGACGGCCGGCGCCCGTGGCCGCCCGAGCGGCCGGGAGCGCCGGCACGGCCGTACGGTGCCGAGCGGCCGGAGGCCGGGGCGCCGGTACGGCTGCCCCTTCCGTTGCCGGAGCCGCCCGTACGGGTGCGGGAGTAACGGTCATTCGTGCGAGACGTGCGGTTCATGCAGAACCTTCCTCGGTGCGGCGCGTACGAGGAATTCCCAGCGGAGAAGCCGCATGAAGAATCACAGGAACGAGCCGAAGAAAAGATGAGCGATGCGCGCCGGACCGTTCCAGTGAATACAGGACGTGGGGCGTCTCTTGTCATTACAGGAAAGGCGGGTCGGCGGCTCGTGAGGGCTACGGGGAAACCCGCGCCCAAAAGCCCGTCCGGAGATCCGGTCGGGGATGCCGCTTCCGGATTTCGTTCACGGAAGTCGTTCAAGAAAATCGGGGGGCGAGCGTCCGGAGCCGCGTCGCAGGCTGTGCAGCCGGCAGTGGAACGGCATCCTCGGAGCTCGTGCGCCCGGACGAAACTGCGGAGGTCCGCAAAAAAGCAACGAGCTGGGGCACGCACCCCAAGGTGCGGGCCCCAGCTGCGTGGAACGCCTGGGCGTCAGGCCGACATCAGGCGGGAACGATGTTCTCCGCCTGCGGGCCCTTCTGGCCCTGGGTCAGGTCGAAGGACACCTTCTGACCTTCCTGGAGCTCACGGAAGCCGGAAGAGGCGATGTTCGAGTAGTGGGCGAACACGTCGGCGCCGCCACCGTCCTGCTCGATGAATCCGAAACCCTTTTCCGCGTTGAACCACTTCACGGTGCCAGTAGCCATGTTATTTCTCCTTCGGGGCAGTACCCAAGGGCTCGCACTTTGCGAGCCCCGAGTCGCCGCAATGATTACCCCGCCCGGAGTGCACCGGAAATGCAAAAACGCTCTCGCCGGATCGTGAGAACCGGTAAGGGCACTTGAATTCTTTGGGAACCACAACTGCAACTGAGATCGACAGTAGCACGTCCTGGGCGGTCGTGCGACAGCCCCTTCATCGCTGTCGATAAAAGGATCGTCGAATCCACCGCGCCGCCTTCTGTAATTCTCCAGTTGCCGGATCAGATATTTTTCAGCCGCGTGTCTCCACCGGCCCGGCCCGGCAGATCGGCCCCGGCAGGAAATCTGCGGCGGGGGCGGAAGATATCCCGGCGCGCCGGCGTTAGGATTTCGGTACGGTGCCACGGCCCCACGCCGTGCTCGACGAGAGGTGTAAATGACTTCAGGTGCCCCGCAGAACGCCGACGACAGGTTCGACGACGACGACTACCCGGCCTACACGATGGGCCGGGCGGCGGAGATGATCGGCACCACACCGGCCTTTCTGCGCGCCTTGGGCGACGCCCGGCTCATCACTCCGCTGCGGTCGGAGGGCGGCCACCGCCGCTACTCCCGCTACCAGTTGCGCATCGCCGCCCGCGCCCGCGAGCTCGTCGACCAGGGCACCCCGATCGAGGCCGCCTGCCGCATCATCATCCTCGAGGACCAGCTGGACGAAGCCCTCCGCCTCAACGAACAGCTGCGTCGGGCCGGCTCCCAGTAGGGCCGGGAACCGGGCAGCGGATCGGGGCAGCGGGAGGGTTCGGGAAGCGCGTCATCGGCGGCCCAGCCCCCGGGGCAGCGGGAGGATTCGGGCCTCACCGCATGGGCGTGCGTCAGTCGTCGAGGACCGTCGGGTCCAGGCGGCTGAGGCGTTCGGGGTCGGTGAGGATGTCGATCTCGGCGATCCGTCCGTTCGTGACCGTGAAGGCCATGACGGACATCGGCCGCCCCTCCGCTGTCGCCACGACGCCCGTCCCCGTTGACCAGGCTGCCCTCGGTCGGTGGGGGCCCTCCGCCAGGGGGCCCTCGTAGAACTGACGGACGAAACGCTGCGGATGTGACCGACCCGGCGGGGCGGGATCGGCAAATGGATTGGATCTTGCTCCGGATGGCGTAAGGTTGTGTTCACCGACGCGGGGTGGAGCAGCTCGGTAGCTCGCTGGGCTCATAACCCAGAGGTCGCAGGTTCAAATCCTGTCCCCGCTACTGAAGGCACCGGCCCGGCAGCCGATCGAGAGATCGACTGCCGGGCCGGTGTCGTTTTCCGGCGGTATCCCGGTCGCTCCCGGCGCCCGTTCGCCCGGTTGGACGACCGGGAGTCGCTCCGCGGCGCGTCGGCGCTCAGCCTGGGGAGGGCGGCGGCAGTCGCCGGCGGCCGTCAGCGGACCCGGCAGGAGAGCACCCTTGGGACAGGCGTTGCGAGACCAGGTCGGCTCCCGGAGCGCTCCGTGGCCCGTACGCCTGCTGCCGGCCCTGATGATCGTCAGCGGCGTCGTCTTCGACCTCATGACCCCGGCCCGCTTCACCGCGGTACCGCTCTTCGCGGCGGCCCCGCTCATCGCGGCGCCCGTCGTCAGCTGGGTCACGACGCTGCTGACCGGGATCGCGGCGGTGCTGGCCGTGATCGCCCTTCATCTCGTGAACAAGACCGCCGCACAGATCACGGCGGTCACGGAGACGACCACGCTGCTCACGGTCGCCGCTCTCGCACTCCTCCTCAATCGTGTCGTACGCCGCAGCGGAGAGAAGCTCGCCTCGGCCCGGATCATCGCGGAGACCGCGCAGCGGGCCGTGCTGCCCGAGCCGGTCGAGCGGATCAGCGGCCTGCGTATCGCCGCGCGGTACGAGGCGGCGCAGGCGGACGCGTTCATCGGCGGTGACCTCTTCGCCGTGCAGGACACCCCGCACGGGGTACGGCTCGTCGTCGGCGATGTGCGGGGCAAGGGGATGGGCGCGGTCGGGACGGTGGCTGTGCTCATCGGGGCGTTCCGTGAGGCGGCCGAGCAGGAGAGCTCTCTGGAGGGCGTGGCGCAGCGGCTGGAGCGGGCGCTTCGGCGGGAGGGCGTCCGGCGGGAGGGGCTCGACGTCGTCGAGGGGTTCACCACCGCCGTGCTGGGTGAGATCCCGCGCGGCCGTGCCCTTGTGCGGCTGGTGAACCGAGGGCATCCGGAGCCGCTCGTGCTGCGTGCCGACGGCGGTGTCGACGTGCTCGAGCCGTCTCAGGCGGCGCTGCCGCTGGGTATGGGGGATCTGGGGGCGTGGCCGGACCGGGCGGACGAGTTTCCGCTGCCCGACGGGGCGACGCTGCTGCTCTACACGGACGGGGTGACGGAGGCGCGCGACCAGCGGGGCGTCTTCTACGATCCCGTCGACCGCCTCGGCGGGCATGTCTTCCCCGGGCCGGGTGAGCTTCTGGACACGCTGATCGACGACGTACGCCGGTACACGGGCGGAGGGTCGAACGACGACATGGCGCTGCTGGCGGTCGGCCGGCCCGCGGCGGGCGAGCCGGAGCGGCGCCGGACGATGCCGGTGGTCCCGGCATAGCCGCCGAGGTAGCGGTGCGTAGTCGTAGCGCACCCCTCCGCATAACACGTGACGCACCATCAGAAACATAACCGCGCCTGACGTTTGATCAAGTCGCCCGGATCCGGCCTCTTCTGTCCGGTTAAGTCCCGGCCGAAGTCGCTAACGATCATCGGGAACAGCTTGGTTTCCGGCCCCGGGGTCTATTAACGTTCGATAACGCAGCGCGGTCGTCCCAGCCGTCGTAAGTGGCGGCACCGTGCGCACGCGCCGAATCCCGCCAGGGAACCGGGGAACCACCAATTGGGGTGAATCGGGCACCTTTTGTCGCTCTGTCGAGCGGTCGAGGTACCCGTAGGAGACCTTCCTGCTCCGAACCCGTCAGCTAACCCGGTAGGCGATAAGGAAGGAAAGGAGAGCGCCTTCGTGGCGTCCAACATGCCTGCCCCCGAGGCCCGCTTCGCGTCAGAACGCTTCGGCGACGACGCACCCGAGCGGACCTGGGAGGAGTGGAATCCCACCGAGGACTCCATCCGCCCGGTGCGCGGCCGGCACCGCGTCATCAAGCAGCGCGGCGGGCTCGCCCGCAGCTCCACGGTGCTCGGAGTCGGCGTGATCGCCGCTGTCGGTGCGGGCGGCATAGCCACCGCGCAGGACAAGCCCGCGGTCTCGATATCCCTGCCCGACGCGATCACGGACAAACTCCCCGACGCCAAGTCCCTTCCGGGCGTGGGCTCCCTGATCTCCGACGACTCCGAGGCGGACGTCGCCGCGCAGGCGAACACGGCACCGCTCACCGCCGCGACGACCGTCGCCGACGACGGCACAAGCTCCGCCCAGGGAGCGAGCGCGGGCGAGGCACTGCGCGCCCGCATCCTCCAGCAGGCCGAGCAGCAGCAGGCGGAGGTGGACGCCGAGGCGAAGGCCGCGGCGGAGACGCTCGCAGCCGAGCAGGCCGCGGCCGCTGCCAAGAAGCAGCAGAGCGCGGCGGAGGCCAAGGCCGCCGAGGAGAAGCGCAAGGCCGAGGAGGCCGCGCGGGCCAAGGCGGAGGCCGAGCGTCTCGCCGAGCTCGCCAAGAGCTTCGCCCTCCCCACCTCCTCGTACACCCTCACCTCCACGTACGGCGAGTCCGGCTCGATGTGGTCCTCCGGGCAGCACACCGGCCTCGACTTCGCCGCCCCGACGGGCACCCCGGTCAAGGCCGTGCACGGCGGCACGGTCAAGTCGGCGGGCTGGTCCGGCTCCTACGGCTACCGCATCGTGCTCGAGCTCGACGACGGCACCGAGGTCCTGTACGCGCACCTGTCGTCGATGACGGCGAGTGCCGGCCAGAAGGTGACGACCGGCGAAACCATCGGACGCGTCGGCGCCACCGGCAACGTCACCGGGCCGCACCTGCACCTCGAGGTGCACACCGCGGGCGGCTCCGGCATCGACCCCCTGGCGTGGCTGCGCGGCAAGGGCCTCACGGTCTGACCCCTGCGCGGCAAGGGCCTCACGGTCCGACCCTGCCCGGTACGGGACCCCCGCGGCTCCTCGGACACCACCGAGCGAGGCAGCCGGCGACTCCTGTGCCGGGCATCCCCATGTCTCCGGCAGCCCTGGCGCACACCCCCCGACGTCAGGGCTGCCGGAATACGCCGCACCGGACGGGCTGTTGATCGACGCATGACTTCTCTGCGTACCCTCGGCTCCTCCGGCCTCCGCGTCTTTCCGCTCGCCCTCGGCGGCAACGTCTTCGGCTGGACGGCCGACAAGGCGCAAACCTTCGCCGTGCTCGACGCGTACACCGCCGCGGGCGGCAACTTCGTCGACACCGCCGACAGTTACTCGTCCTGGGTGCCCGGAAACGAGGGGGGTGAGTCCGAGACCTTCATCGGCAAGTGGCTCGCCGCCCGCGGCAACCGCTCCGAGGTCGTCGTCGCCACCAAGGTCGGCGCCCACCCCCGGCACAAGGGCCTGGCCGCCACCACGATCAAGGCCGCGGCGGAGGAGTCGCTGACCCGGCTGGGAACCGACTACATCGACCTCTACTACACCCACTTCGACGATCCGTCCGTCCCCGTCGGGGAGATCATCACCGCCCTCGACCAACTGGTGAAGGAAGGCAAGGTCCGCGCGATCGCCGCCTCCAACCTCAGCGCCGAGCGCCTCCAGGCATCCCTGGACTTCTCCGAACGCGAGGGCCTCACCCGCTACACGGCGCTGCAGCCGCACTACAACCTGGTCTCCCGCCACACCTACGAGGGCGAGCTGCTGGACACCGCCGCCGGCGCCGGACTCGCCGCCGTCCCCTACTACGCGCTCGCGTCCGGCTTCCTCACCGGCAAGTACCGGCCGGGCGCCGCAGTGGAGAGCGCGCGGGCCCAGGGCGCGTCCAAGCACCTGGAGTCGGAGCGGGGCCTGCGGGTCCTCGCCGTGCTCGACGAGGTGGCACTGGCGCGCGGGGCGGAGATCGCGACCGTCGCGCTCGCATGGCTGGCCGCGCAGCCGACCGTCGCCGCGCCGATCGCCTCCGCCCGTACGGTCGAGCAACTGGCGGCCCTCGTCGCCGTCGCGGACCTCGACCTGACCGAGGGCGAGCTGGCCCGGCTGACCGCCGCGTCCGCCTGACGCGCCGGCGGGGCGGTTTCAGTAGCGGGAGCGGTCAGAAGCGGGAGTGGTCAGTGGCGGTACGGGTTGTAGCCGCCGTAGTCGCGGTACGGCGGCGGCATCCGTACCCGGCCGGTCGCCGCGGCCGCGTAGGCGAGCGACGGGCCGGCCACCTCTCTGCGCTGCCACAGATGGTGCAGCAGCTCCTGCTCGCGCTCGACGAAGTCCGGGCCCGCCGCCCCCCGGTGGGCCCGGTGCCGCAGGAACGCCAGCGACGTCGCGAACGCCTCGTACTCCGACACCGCATGCCCCGCCGCCGGTCCGTAGGAGCGCCGGGCGAAGTCGCGAGCCATGGTGCGGGCCCGCATCGACGACAGCGCGGACGGCTCGGCCGCCGACATCCAGCCGGCCGCGGCGTACGCGGGAAGCTCGTCGGATATCGTGCGCAGCTCGCGCTGGCGGGTCCATATCGTCAGCCAGGTCAGCAGACCGAAGACCGGCACCATGAACGCCCCGTACACCGCGTAGAAGCCCCACGGGCCCAGCAGGGACGCCGAACCGTTCCACAGGGCGTGCATGCCCATCGCAAGCGCCAGACCCAGCAACGGCAGGGCGATCCGCCGCAGACGCCGGTGGCGTCGGGCGCCGAGCGCCGCGACGCCGAAGCCGAGGCCCGTCAGCACGGTGAACAGCGGATGGGCGAAAGGCGACATCACGATGCGGACGAAGAACGTCGCAGCGGTCACGGAGGCCAGGCCGGAGGCCCCCATCGCCTGGTCCTCGCCGAAGGCGTTGCCCAGATAGAGGATGTTCTCCGTGAAGGCGAAGCCGGTCGCCGTGAAACCGGCGATCACCACGCCGTCCACGATTCCGGTGAAGTCCCGTCTGCGGAAGACGAAGATCAGCATGATCGCGGCGGCCTTCGCGCTCTCCTCGACGACCGGCGCTATGACCGTCGCACCGAGGGTGTCGGCGGACGCCGGATCGGCGGTCGCGGTGGCTATCCAGCGGGTCGCGAAGGTGTTCGCGATGATCGCGATCAGCGCCGCGGCACACGCGCCCCACGCGAAGGCGAAGAGGAGATTCCGCCACGGGCCCGGCTCCACCCGGTCCAGCCAGCGGAACGCGGCCAGCAGCAACGGGACCGGGAGCGTCGCGAGGCCGAGACCGACCAGGAAGCCGTGGGTGCCGGTCTGTTCCCTGACGAGCACCAGGATCACCAGGCCGCACAGGGCGAGCAGCGTGATCACCACACCGGCACGAAGGGCTCTGCTGCGCCAGAGCTTCGAGGCGCGCGGCTGGTAGCGCCGCCGCGCGGGCGCCGGCAGTTCGGTGAGCAGCGCGTCGACATGCTGCTGCTCGAACGCCGGAAGCACCGGATGCGGTGGCACCTGCGACATCACCTGCACCGACACCGCCGGTGGGTGCGGGCGGTGCGGTGTGTGCCGTCGGTGCTCCGGGGGCGGCTGCGCGGACGAGTCGGACATCCGTCGACCCTAACGAGGCGCACCGACAACCGGCGACGGTGCGGGTAGCTCCAGGCCATGCGCAGGGCTGCGCCTGCCGACGGCACGCTCCGGGTGTTTCGGGCTGCGGCGCCGGCCGGCGTCATGCGCCGGGCTGCGCCCGGCGGAACAGCAGATCGTGCACCTTGTGGCCCTTGTCCAGCCCCTGCCCCTCGAAGCGGGTCAGCGGACGGAAGGCGGGACGCGGCGCGAAACCGCCGCCCTGCTGGGTGTTCTCGAAGTCGGGGTGCGCGGAGAGCACCTCGAGCATCTGCTCGGCGTACGGCTCCCAGTCGGTCGCGCAGTGCAGGACGGCGCCCGGCTTGAGCCGCTGGGCGGCGAGGTCGAGGAAGGCGGGCTGGATCAGCCGGCGCTTGTGATGCCGCTTCTTGGGCCAGGGGTCCGGGAAAAAGACGCGCATCCCGTCGAGCGAGCGCGGCGGGAGCATCTCGCGCAGCAGGATGATCGCGTCGCCGTTGGCCACCCGGATGTTGGAGAGGCCGTTGCGCTCCGCGAGGCCGAGAAGGTTGCCCTGGCCGGGGGTGTGGACGTCGACCGCGAGGATTCCGGTGCCCCGGTCGTCGGCGGCCATCTGCGCGGTGGCCTCGCCCATGCCGAAGCCGATCTCCAGGACGACCGGCAGCGCGCCGAACATCTCCTTGAGGTCGAGCACCCGGTGCCCGTCGATGTCCAGGCCCCACACCGGCCACAGCCGCTGGAGCGCATCGCCCTGCCCGGCGGTGACCCGGCTGCGCCGCGGCTGGAAGCTGCGGATGCGGCGCTCGTGGTGCGACCCGGCGGGATCGGCGGCGGGCCCGCCGGGAAAGCGCGGCTCGCCCTTGGCGCGGATGAAGTGGCGGGGGGCGTCGGGGGTGGGGTCACGGAGCTCAGACACAGTGCTGCCGATTCTACGAGGACACGTCTGCACGTCTCGCCGGGCAGGAGCGCAGGGCCTGAGCGTCCGTTTCGGCTCCGCCCCGGGCACTCTCGGCGAGCGGATCAGCAGCCGGATCAGCGGGCGGGGTGGAGGTGTGCCTCCGAGAGTGAGCCGAGGGCCCGCCGGGCGACCTCGCGGCCGATCGGGAGGGACGCCGTCGCGGCGGGCGAGGGGGCGTTCAGCACGTGCACCGTGCGTGGCGCCTCGCGGATCAGGAAGTCGTCGGCCAGCGTCCCGTCCCGCAGCACTGCCTGTGCCCGCACGCCCGCGGGGGCCGGCCGGAGGTCGTCCTCCGTCACCGCGGGCAGCAGCCGCCGGACGGCCGAAGTGAACGCGCGCTTGGACAGTGAACGGTGCAGCTCACCCGCCCCGTACCGCCAGTGCCGTCGGGCGACGTGCCACGAGCCGGGCCAGCCGAGGGTGCCCGCCAGCTCCCGGGGGTGGACCGCCGACCAGCTGTAGCCCTCGCGGGCCAGTGCCGGGACGGCGTTCGGGCCGACGTGGACGCCGCCGTCGGTGCCGCGGGTGAGATGGACGCCGAGGAACGGGAAGGCCGGGTCGGGCACCGGATAGACCAGGCCGCGCACAAGCCCGGGGCGGGCCAGGTCGTAGTACTCCCCGCGGAAGGGGACGATCCGCATCCCCGGGTCGTCGCCCGCCAGCCGCGCCACCCGGTCGCAGTGCAGCCCAGCGCAGTTGACCAGCACCCTCGCCCGGACGACCGTGCCCGAGCGGGTCCGCACCGCGACGCCCCACGGCCGGCGGTCGACGGCGGTGACCTCCTCGCCGTACCGCACGTCGGCGCCGGACGCCGTCGCGAGCTGCGCCGCCACCGCCGCGTAGTCGCAGATGCCGGTCGTCGCCACGTGGATCGCCGCGAGCCCGCGCACCTCGGGCTCGTACTCCGTGATCTGCGCCGGGCCGAGCTCCCGCACGGGGATGCCGTTCTCCCGGCCGCGCTGGACCAGCGCGTGCAGCCGCGGCAACTCGTCCCTGTCGGTCGCGACGATCAGCTTGCCGGTGACCTCGTGGTCGATGCCGTACTCCGCGCAGAACTTGACCATCTCGGCCGCGCCCCGCACCGCGTACCGCGCCTTCAGCGAACCGGGGCGGTAGTAGACCCCGCTGTGGATCACTCCGCTGTTGCGCCCCGTCTGATGCCTCGCAGGGCCCTGTTCCTTCTCCAGGACCGTCACCCGGGTGCCCGGAGCCGTGCGGGCAAGCGCGTACGCCGTGGAGAGGCCGACGATCCCGCCGCCCACCACCAGCACATCGCTGTCGAACTCCTGACCGGACGCCCTCACCGCGTCACCTCCCACCCCGATAGTGCACTGGCCCGCTGACAACGCGCTTAAACCAGCCGACACACGGGAGACACGTGGTCCGCTTCTCGGCCTTCGGGCCCCGCCCGGCGCCTGCCGGAGGCCCGCCTGAGCGGCGTGCCTCACGCGGGTGCCATCGGCGTGCCTCACGCAGGTGTCACAAGGAGCGGGCGGGCTCTCTCCCGC
The DNA here is from genome assembly GCF_055566095.1 of Streptomyces sp. NPDC027962. Classification (NCBI taxonomy): domain Bacteria; kingdom Bacillati; phylum Actinomycetota; class Actinomycetes; order Kitasatosporales; family Streptomycetaceae; genus Streptomyces; species Streptomyces sp. NPDC027962. The sequence goes on along the minus strand of NZ_JBVHTA010000034.1, from coordinate 13,380 downwards.
AGCTCCATCACCCTCGGCTCGTCGCCGTACGGCTCGAGGCGGTGCAGCAGGTCGCGGACGTACTCGGTGGTCCGCGCCGAGGAGATCCGGCCCGCCACCTCCACCGCGCGCGTGCCCGCCGCGCACGCCGCGTCCAGGTTGCCCGACTCCAGCTCGGCCACCGCGGAGACCACCAGCCGCAGCCCGTGCGAGCGCACGTACTCCTCCGTGGGCCGGGACAGTGCCTGCTCGGTGAAGCGCCGCACCTGCCGAGGGGCCTTCAGATCGCGGTAGCACTCCGCGGCGTCCGCCGCGAACCTGTCGTACGAGTAGAAGCCCAGCCACGAGGGGTCGGCGTCGCCCTCCCGCGAACGCTCCAGCCAGCCCTCCGCCGCCCTGAGCGCCGCGCCCGCCGCCACCGCGTCGCTCGCCTTGGCGTGTGCGCGCGCCTCGACCAGCCGGAAGAAGCTCATGGTGCGGGCGGTGGCCAGGCCGCGGTTGCGCTCGAGCGCGGCCTGCGCGAGGTCGACGCCCTCGTCGGCGAAGCCCCGGTACGTCGCCTGCAGTGACATCGACGCCAGCACATATCCGCCGAGCGGCACGTCCGCGGCGGCGCGGGCCAGGCGCAGGGCCTGGATGTAGTAGCGCTGTGCGGCCTCCTGCTGGCCGGTGTCGAAGGCCATCCACCCGGCGAGCCTGGTCAGTTCGGCTGTGGCGCCGAACAGCGCCCGGCCCACCTCGTCCGAGTACGACCCGAGGAGCAGCGGGGCCGCGTCCACCCGCAGGCACTCCGGGACCATCGACGAACGCCAGTCGCCGCCGCCGTACTTGGAGTCCCAGCGGCGGGCGTCCTCCGCTGCCTCCCGTAGTTTCGCGACGTCGCTGTGGCCCACGCGTGCGGGCGTGTCGCCCATGTCCGAGGCGTCGGCGGCGTCAGCGCTGCCGACGGCGCCCGGATCGTCGGCGAAAGAGCCGGTCAAGGAGCCGCCCGAGGTGTCGAGCAGCCGCTCGACCGACGGGTCGGCCGGGGTTATCAGCCAGCGGGAGGCAGGTGTCGCGTAAGCGCTCACTGCGAACGATCCGGCCAGCGACTGCCAGATGCCCCCACCGCCGGCCCGCCGCCCGGCAAGATCCAACCGGTACAGCTCGGTGGCCGATTTCACCGCCTCACCGATGTCCCGGGGGAAGGCCAGACCCACCTCGGGAGCCGGGTCGGCGTCCGCCAGCCCGATCTCGTGGAGCGGCACAGGACGCCCCAGCTTCGCGCCGATGGCGGCGGCGATGAGATGGGGCGCCGCCCCCTGCGGCACCATGCCCTTCGACACCCACCGGGCCACCGACGTCTTGTCGTAGCGGAGGGTCAGACCACGCTGCGCGCCGAGGTCGTTGACCCGACGCGCGAGGCCCGCGTTGCTGATTCCCGCGAGGGCGAGAACCGTGCCGAGCTTTTCGTTCGGCCCGCGTTGCTCCCTGGACATGCGCCACCCCTCGACACGCAGACGGCTGCCGCGCACTGCCCGCGCACGGCATTCGTGCTGGGTTCTCCCGGTCCGCATGCCCCCATCCCGACCGGTCCCGGCTGCAAAAGCGTGTGGCCGAGCCCTGCGGAATATGCGCGCCTGCGGAGAACATCAGTAAACACAGCGTAGTTCGCCGCATCCCGACCGTTAAGGGGTCAAGTTCCCTATGGCGAGATTGTTGTCCGTACGGGTGGTTGCCGACGCGGCCTCGTGCTCCCGCCGTGTGGCCGTGCGCCTGCGCGTGCGCTCTGGCCGGTCCGGGACGGGAGCGCTTCCATGAGTGCTGCGTGGGTCGGCCCGCTGCGTACTGGAACCAGCGGGCTGGGGGACGCCACCGCCTCAATCCCCGCGGGCGGTGGACAGGGTCCGGGAGGTGAACTCCGCCTCCCGGTCCGTGTGTTGGACTCAAACGACCGCTCCGGCGCTCTTCGAAAAATGGCCGAATAACGCCTGTCTGCGGGTCATCCCCCGGGCCCTCCAGGGGCCTGCGCCGGGCTCGGGAGGACCTTCGGGGCGGTCGGCAAATCGCCAATGCCAGGGGCGCGTTCACTTTTTGCGCGCGCTACCGGGACCCCTCGCGCGCGCCTCCTTCGTGGCAGCATGTTCCCGAACGGCTTCGGGGACACGTGGAGGCGGCGATGCGGTGGCTGGTGGGGTGGAGCAGTATCGCCGCGAACTTCGGCACGGTCGGTGCCGTCGGAGCGTCCGACGAAGGCCTCACCGTGCACCCCGTCGGAGCCCAACTCCTCTGGGGCGACCCCGATCCGCTGTGGGCGGTCGGGGACTGGCGCCCCGACGAGGTGCGCGTCGTCACCGCCGAACCGCACCAGCGGCCGGCCGTCCCCGGCGGCACCCACGCCCCCACGGTGACCCGTCTTGCCGTCCTCGGCTGCTGCGCGGCCAGTGACGAGCAGCTGCGCGTGGGCCTGTTCGCGGCGCGCGGCGGTGCACTGAGGCATCTGACCGCGTGGGCGGGCAGCTACACCGCCGTCGTCCAGGTCGGCCGCCGTATCACCGTCGTCGGGGACCTCGCGGGCGCACGGCCCGTCTTCTACACCCCGTGGGCCAACGGTACGGCGTATGCGACCTCCGCCCTCCCGCTCGCCGACCTCATCGAGGCCCAGCTCGACATCGGCCACCTCGCCGCGCTGCTCGCATGCCCGGAGACACCGGAGGCGCTGCGCGACTCGACCCCGTACGCAGGAGTGAAGCGCATCCCGCCTGGCCATGCGCTGATCCTGCGGGAGGGCTCCCGGGAGATCACCGGATACGAGCCCGTCGCCTCCCTGGCGGTCGCCGCACCGCAGGTCGAGGCCTCCCGCGCCATCGACGGCGTACGGGACGCACTGGTCGAGGCCGTGCGCGCCAGGCTCACCGCGCCCCGGCATGCCCCGGAGACCCTGCCACCCGACCCCGGCCCGGTCCCCGGGATGGGCCCCGCGGAACGCCGCGCCGCACGCGGCGCGCCCGCGCCCGGCATCGGCGCGGACCTGTCCGGAGGCAGCGCCTCCAGCACGCTCGCGCTGCTGGCGGCCGGCCTGCCCGGGGTGCCCGGCACGGTCCTCGGGCACGGCACGGGCGCCGGCGAACGGCTGCTCGCCGTCACCTTCAACGACCTCGCCACCAGCGGCCACGAACTGCGCGAACCGGAACTGGAACGCGCCCGGACCCTCGCCGCCAATCCCCGGCTGCACCATGTGGTCGTCGCCGCCGGGGAGGAGGGACTGCCCTACGCGGGCCTCGACTCCGGGCCGCTGACGGACGAGCCCGCGCCGTCCCTCGTCACTGCGGAACGGCACCGGGGGCGGCTGTCCGCAGGCAGTGCCGACCACTTCACGGGCACGGGCGCCCGGCAGGTCCTCGACGCGCATCCGGCGCGGCTCGCGGATCTGCTGCTGGACCGGCGCAGACGCCATCTGCTGAGGCCTGTCACCGCCCTGGCCCGGTCCGAACGGCCGTCGCCGCAGTCGCTGTTCGTGCCGCTGACGGTGTACCGCGCAGCGCGGCGGCTGGCCCGCACGCCCTACCGCACCGGCCTCGAGACGGCCGCCGCCCTGCTCCTGACCGCCAACCGCCCCGGGCCCGCCCTGCGCAACGGCGCGGTGGGTGCGTCGCTTGCCGCCCTGGCCTGGTCACGGCCGGGGCCCGCGGCGCGTTGGCTGACCGGAGAGGCGCTCGCTGAGGTATCGGTTCGTCTGACGGAGGCGGCGACCCGCCCGACCTCGGTCCAACGCCCGGGCGAGGCCCGCGCCCGGGCGGCACTCACCCGCCACGCGTCGGACCACCGGATCCTGGAACAGGCCGCGGAGATCCGCAGCCAGCGCCTGCACGCGCCTTTCCTGGACAACCAGGTCGTACGGGCCTGCCGCGACCTGCCCGAGTCGCTGCGGGTACAGCCGGGCGCGCGATCGGCGGTGCTGCGCACGGTCCTCGTCGGCACAGGCATCCACGACCTGCCCCCGGGCTGGGGCTCGCCGACCCACGCCTCCTCGGCAGCAGCGGCGCGGGCGGGGCTACGGGCGGCGCTGCCGCACCTGATGGCCCTCTTCGAGGCACCGCTGCTCGCGGACGCGGGCCTGGTGGAGGCCCGCGTCGTCCGCAAGGCGCTGCGTGCGGCATCGGAGGGGGAGGCGGTTCCGCTGGACGGCCTGGCGGACCTGGTCTCGACGGAGCTGTGGCTGCGGAGGCTGCTGTCGCGCCGGGGCACGTGCTGGACGGGGACGGCGGCGCCACGCCAACGCGCGGTGGCGGGCGGCGTGCCACGGAGACCGACGCTTCAGCCGTAGAGGGAGAGCGGGGGCGCCCTCACCCGCACGTGATCCGTGACTGTGCCCAACCCGCGAGCGCCGCATTGCTCAGGGACTTCTCCGGTTCTGCGACCAGGCGGACGGTGCTGCGGCCGGTGAGCGGCACGTGGACCGGCACGGCCGCGTCGCCGCCGCGGACCACGGGCGAGCGCCACAACCGCGTCCCGTCCCCGTACACAGAGAAGCGCACCGCGCCCAAGCCGCGCAGGATGGCCAGGTCGTCGATACCGACCAGGGCGTCGTAGGAGTTGCACCGGCGGTTGAGGTCGATCGTGACGGACGACTTGGCGTGGACGGTCACCCCGTGCCCGTACTGCCTGCCGCCGATCGACATGCCCGAACGCCGCCGGAGCCAGCTGCTTTCGCTCATGCGGACCTCCGGGCCCGTGTGGTCGCCGAACGCCCCGTACTCCAGCCGGTTCACCTGGTAGATCACGGGCGGCGGAGGCGGCGGTGGCGGTGTGGGTTTGGACGTGGGGGACGTGGGGGACGGCGTGGGCCTCGGCTGGGGTGGAGCCGGCGGTCCGGCTGTCGGTGTCAGTATCGGTGTCGGCTTCGGCGGCGTGGGCTTCGGAGTCGGCGTAGGTGTGGGTTCGGGCGTCGGCTTCGGCGCCGGTTGCGCCTGGGGCGGCATCGGACCGGGCGGCGTGGGCTTCGGCGCGGCGGGCGCGGCGGGCTCGGTGGCGGGCGGCTTGGCCACCGGCTCCGGAGCGGGCTTGGGGTCGCCGGACAGGGCCCAGACCAGACCCGCGGTCGCGGCGACGGCGGCGGCGACACCAACCTTCGCCGGTGCGCCCAGCCCCTCCGCGGCGGCGCCCCCTCCGGCGCCCCCACCACCAGCGGCGACGGCCGCTGCTCCGGCTCCTGCGGACCCCGCCGCCGCCCCGCCCGCGACGATCCCGGCCGACTTGAGGGAGTACCCCGCGGCGAACCAGCCGATGACCGCGACCGGAAGCAGCGCCGGAATGCCGGCGTTGACATGTGCCAGCTCGCCGGCGGCCAGCCGGCACTTGACGCATTCGTCCAAGTGCTTGCGCAGACCGCGCTCGGCACGCATCCGCAGACCACCGCGGGCGTAGGCGCCCAGCCGGTCCGCGTACCGCGCGCAGTCGCCCCCCGCGGTGAGGGCAGTGCTCACATGGGCCTGGAGGTAAGCCTGCTTGAGCCCTTCACGCGCCCGGCCGGCGAGCACGGCCGTCGCGTTGGCGGTCAGCCCGAAGAGCGGTGCGACCTCGCTCGGCGACTCCTCCTCGACCGTGGTGTGCCACAGCACCGCCTGCCAGCGCTCCGGCAGCGACCGGAACGCCTGCATGGCCAGCGACTGCTCCGCCTCGTGCATCGCCCGCACGTCCGCGCCGCGGTCGAGGGCGTCCTCGTTCGACGCATCCGCGCTGCGGATCGCCATCGCGGCGAACACCGCGAAGTCATCGACCAGTTGCTCCCGCTTCGCCGTTTTCATCCAGGTCGCGGCGACACGACGGACCGTGGTCAGGAGGTATGCGCGCACGGCCTGCTCCGGACCGGCGCCCCGGCGGACCGCCTGCAGGGTCCGCACGAACACCTCCGCCGTCAGGTCGTCGGCCGTGTCGGTGTCCCGGCAGCACGTACGGGCGTACCGGCGGACGGCGCCCGAGTGGCGGCGGAACAACTCCTCGTAGGCGCCGTCGTTGCCGTCCCGCATGCGCTGTACCAACTCGGCGTCGGAGGGCAGGAGTTCCCTCGGAGGTGGCAGCGCGGAGCCGGAGCTGCCGGCCTCGCGCTGCTGTGGCACCGCGTACTCGTCATCGGCGGGTGCCGCAGACGACGAGTACGCCGCCGCCCCGCCTGTCGCCGATCCGCCCGATGCCGGACCGCCGGCTCCCGCCGTACCGCCCCGCCCGGTCGCGCCGGGGACTCCGCCGCGACCGCCCTGGCTCGGCACCTGGGAGGAGGGGAGGGCGTCGGCCTCCGGCCCGCCCGCACCGCCGAGCGACGCGTCCCGCCCGTCACCGCTCATCGCGGAAGCCCCCGTAAGCACCTACAGACCCGAACACCGGGCCAGCGTGCCACAGGAAGGCCCTACGCCGAACCCTCCTGTACGGCAACCACCCATCCGAGGAGACTTCCGCCGATCCGAGCACTGCGCATCACTCGTACGGGAAGGCTGAACCTCCCTGCGGACACGGTGTGTTACGCCGAAACGAGCGAACGTGCCGAGGGCGCGAAGTCACGCCGACCGCGGACGCAAACCCTCCAGCAGAATGTCCAGCAGCCGTGCCGAGGCCGCTTCCTGCTGCGCGGCATCCGGCAGCGAGGGCGCGGCCGTGGCTATTACCAGCAGTACGTCCGCCACGGTCACGTCACCCCGCAGTTCGCCGGCGGCGCGGGCCCGGTCGACGAGCCGGCCGACGACCTCCAGCAGATCCGCCGCACCCCCATCGTCCTGCTCGTCCGCCGGGACCGGCCGCGGAGCCACGACGCGCAGTCCGGGCTGTGCTCCCGCCCGCTGCTGCGGTACGCGCATGTCACCGCCGGCCGCCTCGTGCGCCTCCGCCACCTCGGCGCGCGCCTCGTCCAGCGCCTTTGCGCTGCCCGCGACCACGGTCGACTCCTCGCCGTCCACACTCACCCGCAGCACCTGGGGCGGCAACAGCCGCCCCGCACCCGATGCCACCGATGTGCGCAGGAAGCGGGAGAGCGCGGACCATGGCTCCTCCTCCTGTCCGAGAGCCGTACGCGCCTGCTCGGTCAGCCGGGAGGTCTCTTCCTCGGCTATCCGGCGCACCAGCACGTCCTTGCTCGGGAAACGGCGGTACACCGTCCCGACGCCGACCCTGGCCCGGCGCGCCACGTCCTCCATCGGCGCCCCGTAACCCAGCTCGCCGAACACCTCGCGAGCCGCCCGCAGAACGTGCTCGAGATTGCGCTGTGCGTCGACCCGCAGCGGGGCTGAGCGGCTGGCCCCGCCCGATCCCGCGTGCCCGTTCCCATTGCCGTCCGTCGCCGAAGCCTGCGCGACAGCGGTCTGCCAATGCGAATCCTGAATATGCATGAGCGTTCCCCCGGTCATGTCGTCTCCCCCCGGAGACCTCCCCGCCTGTCCGCCGGGCATGTCGTGACGTGACACCCCGACCGGGTACGAACATAGTTGAGCCCGAGTCAATTCAGAAGGGGGTACTTCCGCACGGAGCGCCCCCCGATCGGAGCAAGGGCCGGAAGGCTCCCTATTGCGCCCCCGGACCCTGTCCCCTCCGTCACCTCTGACCTGCGTGGCTTCCCATTTGCCCGAGCTGCGTGACTGCCCGGCGGCAGCCTTTTTCCGGTCACACAATTTGCCGAGCCTGTGGACAAACTCCCGAGGCCGTTGCCTCATGGGATGGTGAAGGCTGCAAACACCCGGGGCACGACCCCCGGCACCCCGCCGCGCACGCGCATTCTTGTCGTGGGGGGCGGCTATGTCGGGATGTACACCGCGCTGCGCCTCCAGCGGAAGCTGAAACCGGAGCTCGCGCGCGGCGAGGTGGAGATCGTCGTCGTCACCCCCGAGCCCTATATGACGTATCAGCCATTCCTCCCGGAGGCCGCGGCCGGCTCCATCTCCCCACGCCATGTCGTGGTCCCCCTCCGCCGCGTCCTCGGCGGATGCACGATCGTCATCGGCGAGGCCAAGGCCGTCGACCACGCCAAGCGCACCGCCACCGTCACCACCCTCGCGACCGAGGAGGAGGGCGCCGGGGCGATCGAAATCGCCTACGACGAACTCGTCATCGCGCCCGGCTCCATCTCCCGCACCCTGCCCGTCCCGGGACTCGCCGACTTCGGCATCGGTTTCAAGACGGTCGAGGAGGCCATCGGCCTGCGCAACCACGTCATCGAGCAGATGGACATCGCCTCGTCCACCCGCGACCCCGCCATCCGCGACGCCGCGCTCACCTTCGTCTTCGTCGGCGGCGGCTATGCGGGCGTCGAGGCTCTCGCCGAACTCGAGGACATGGCCCGCTACACCGCGCGGTACTACCACAACCTCAAGCCGGAGGATCTGAAATGGATCCTCGTCGAGGCTCAGGGCCGCATCCTTCCCGAGGTCGGCGAGGTGATGGGCAAGTACGCGGTACGCGAGCTGCGTGCCCGCAACATCGACGTACGCCTCGAGACACGGCTCGACTCCTGCGAGGACCGGGTTGCCGTGCTGAGCGACGGTTCCCGCTTCCCCACCCGGACCCTTGTGTGGACGGCAGGCGTCAAACCCGCACCGGTCCTGTCCGCAACCGACCTGCCGCTGAACGAGCACGGCCGGGTCAAGTGCACGGCCCGGCTGTCGGTCGAGGGGGTCGACCACGCCTGGGCGGCCGGTGACGCGGCGGCCGTCCCGGACGTGACGTCCGACAAGCCGGGCGCCGAGTGCGCGCCCAACGCGCAGCACGCCGTGCGCCAGACCAAGGTCCTCGCGGAGAACATCGTGGCCTCCCTGCGCGGCGCGCCGACGCAGGAGTACGCGCACAAGTACGCCGGGTCCGTCGCCTCCCTCGGCCTGCACAAGGGCGTCGCCCACATCTACGGCCGCAAGCTCAAGGGTTACCCGGCTTGGTTGATGCACCGCACCTACCACCTCAGCCGCGTACCCACGTTCAACCGCAAAGCCCGTGTGTTGGCCGAATGGACCCTCTCCGGTCTCTTCAAGCGTGAGATCGTCTCCCTCGGCTCGCTGGAACACCCGCGCGCCGAGTTCGAACTCGCGGCGGGAGGCAGACGACCGGCGAACGGCTCGAAGGACCAGTCGGCCGGCGGCCCGGAAGAAGGGCCGAAGGAGCAGTCGGCCGACGGATCGCCCGGTGGCCCCCGGGGGACCTGACGGCGGTTCGGCGACTTGCGGAAAGACGACTGTCAGTCCGGTCGGACACACTGGACGTGTGACCATAGGTGGGCTCACACCTGCACAGAGTGACCCTTCGCGACAACCCATTGAGGCTAGAAAGTCAGTGAACTTCACGCGTTGGAGCGCCAGGCTCCCCGGTACGCAGCGTCGCGCCGCAGCGCGGGGAACCGGCCAAGGGCTCTCCCCGGCGCAGCGGTCCGAGGGCTCGGTGCCCGCGGCACGCGGCGAGTACGGACATCCGGAGCCCCCGCCCGACGTCCCGGCCCTGGAGGACTTCTCCGTACCGGAGATCCTCGGCCGTCTGCCCGCCCTTGTCGCACTCGTACACGGTCCCGAGCACCGCGTCGTGTACGTCAATGACGCCTATGCCGCCGCTTTCGGTCACCGTCCGGTCGGCGCCACCGCCGTGGACGTATGCCCGGAGCTCGCGGAGCTCGGTCTGCTTCCGCTGATGGACCAGGTGCTGCGCAGCGGCAAGCCTCGTACGGTCAAGTCCCGCAGGATCCAGGGCGGCGGGGAGTCCAAGGCCCCCCGCGGGGAGGGTTCGTACACGGTCACCTGCCTGCCGGCGGAGCGGGCCGACGGGAGCAAGGAGACCGAGGGCGTCCTCGTCTTCGCCGCCGATGTCACCGACCACGCGGAGGCTGCCGAGCGGCTGCGCGCCAGCGAGCGCCGCCACCAGGAGACGGCCGTCACGCTCCAGCGTTCCCTGCTCCCCCAGGAGTTGGAGCAGCCCGACGATCTGCGCTTCGCCGCCACCTACCAGCCCGGAGGAACCGACGCCGCGGTCGGCGGCGACTGGTACGACGTGATCACGCTCGGCGCGGGTCGTACGGCGCTGGTCATCGGTGACGTGATGGGCCGGGGTGTGCGGGCTGCGGCCGTCATGGGGCAGCTGCGCACCGCCGTCCGTGCCTACGCCCGCCTGGACCTCCCCCCGCACGAGGTACTCCAGCTGCTCGACGGTCTCGCCGCCGAGATCGACGCCAGCCAGATCGCCACCTGCGTCTACGCGGTCCACGACCCGAACGAGGGCCGGCTCGTCTACGCCTCCGCCGGGCACCTGCCGATTCTGGTGCGCGACGAGGACGGCAGGGTGGAACGTGCAGCGGAACCGACCGGTCCGCCGCTCGGCACCGGCGGCTGGCTGCACACGTCAGGAGCCATCGACCTGCCCCCCGGCTCCACCGCGGTCCTCTACACGGACGGCCTGGTGGAGCGCCGCGGTGAGGACATCGACGAAGGGGTGGCCGCGCTGGAGCGTGCGCTGGCCGGGGCGACCGGCGGGCCGCAGGTGGTGTGCGACCGGCTGATCCGCTCCCTGGGCGTCACAGCGGAGCATGACGACGATGTCGCCGTGCTCGTCCTGCAGCATCCGACGCGCCTGGGCGCGGACGCCGAGCTGTTCCACAACGCGGCCCTCGACCTGCTCGGCGGCATCGAGGCGGCCCCGCGGGCCCGGGCCTTCGCAACGGGGGTGCTGGCCTCGTGGCGCTTCCCTCCGGAGCTGCACGACCTCGGCGTCCTGGCCGTCAGCGAACTGGTCGCCAATTCGCTGCAGCACGGCACCCCGCCCATGCGCCTCAGGCTCCGCCGCACCGACCGCCGGCTGATCGTCGAGGTGACCGACGGGGACGACCACCTGCCGCGCCGCCGCCGCGCGGAAACGGAGGACGAGGCGGGTCGCGGGATCTCCATCATCGCGACGATCGCCTCGTCCTGGGGAAGCCGCCGTACGCCGGGAGGCGGCAAAGCGGTCTGGTGCGAGTTCGCCCTGCCGCAGTGAGACTCGGCCTCAGTGGGCCGCGGCGACGGCTTCTTCGGGCTTGTGCACGGCCACCACTCGGGTCTTCGCCGCGAGCGACGGCTGGTCCTGCACGGGCGTGAGCCGCTTGCCCAGTCGCAGCGCCAGCACGGTGATGGCGAGCGAGAACAGCACGAACGTCACGATGTACGGCGCGTGCAGTGCGGCGCCCATCGGCCCGCCGACGGCCGGGCCGACCGCCAGCGCCAGCTGTTTGACCAGGGCGAAGGCGGAGTTGTACTGCCCGACCATGGCCTCCGGCGCGAGATCTGCGACCAGGGGCGCCACGGTCGGCGACAGCATCGCCTCGCCGAGGCCGAACAGCGCGTACGTGGAGATGAAGGCGGCGGTCGCCATGGCCTGGCTGCCGTGCCCGAGTCCCGCGTATCCCGCTGCCAGCCACGCCAGGGCCCAGATCAGCCCGACCGACGCGATGACCCGGCTGCGCCTGCGGCGCTCCACGAACCTCAGCACCAGGAACTGCGCGAGAACGATGACGGCGGTGTTGGCGGCCAGGGCCGTGCCAAGGGTCGCGGGCTCGATGCCGGCGGCCTCGGTGCCGTAGGCCGCGAGGCCCGACTCGAACTGGCCGTAGCAGGCGAAGAAGAGGACGAAGCCCAGCACGAGCAGCTGCACCATGGCCCGGTGCCCGAGCAGCGCACGCAGTCCGCCCTTGGCGCCGACTTCCTTGTCCGTGGGCCGGGCGGCGTGGAGCGACGGGGAGTGGGGGAGTCGCACGGTCAGGGCGATCCCGGCGAGCACCAGGAACATCACCGCCTCGATGCCGAACAGCAGCAGGAAGCTCTCCGGGTGGCTCTCGTCGACGATGTGTCCGCCGATCAGCCCCCCGATGCCCAGCCCCAGGTTCTGCAGGAAGAACTGTGTGGCGAAGGCACGCGTGCGGGTGGCGGTCTCGGAGCACCAGACGATCATGGTCGCGAGCGCCGGCTGCATCACTGCCGTACCGGCACCGAGCAGTGCCGCGGACAGGACGACCGTCGGCAGGCTCTCCGACAGGCCCATGCCGATGGCGCCCAGGGACGCCAGCACCGCGGAGGCGACGAGCACGGGCAGGGGCCCGCGACGGTCGATGACCCGGCCGGTGAACGGCAGAGCCACCAGCGCGGCCATCGCGAAGACCGCGAGCACGACACCCGCGGAGCTCGCGCCCAGGTCCCTCACCTGCGCCACATAGACGTAGAGGTACGGAACGGTGAAACCGAGTCCGAACGCGCTCAGCGCGTTCCCCGCCTGGATCCGGCGCATCGCTGCACCCTTCGCCTTGGTCACACTCACCTGCTTCAAGATCTGGGAAGTCCGTAGAGACCTGGAGTACTGAGCTCTGAAGACTTCAACTCTAAAATTCGATGCTTAAGAGTACACAGTGAAGGACTTCAAGGCCAACGCGTGCCGTGCCATACTTCGCCACATGCCTACCGAGACCCCCGAGGCCTCCGTGACGCCCGGCCCGCACGAGCCGAGCCTCGACGAGCAGATCGCGGCCTACCAGCGCGAGTTCGGCGATCTTGACCCCCAGGTCGAGAAGGTGGTCTCCGCGCTCGGCCGGCTCAACCGCCGCATGAACGTCGCGTACGGCCGCCAGGTCGCCGACCTCGGCATCAGCAACGCCGAATGGGAAGTCCTCAAGACGCTGGTGCTCTCGGGCTCCCCCTACCGGATGGGTCCGGGCGAACTCGCGAAGCGCCTCGGCCTGACCCCTGCCGCCATGACCCACCGCATCGACCGCATGGCCGGCGAAGGCCTGGTCACCCGGGACCGGGACGAGAACAACCGGGTGCGCGTGATCGTGGAGCTGACGGACGAGGGCCGCGCGAAGTGGCTCGAGGCGATGCGCATGGCGACGAACTTCGAGGAGGACCTGCTCCAGGACCTCTCGGGGGAAGAACGGGCGCTCCTGGGGGAGCTGTTGATCCGTGTGCTGCGCCGCGTGGAGCACGATCAGCCGGACGCCGGCGGACGTCTCACCGACCTGGACTGACCCGACCTGAGCGCGGTCTTGGCGAGGCTTGACACAGCCCACCGCGATCCGTAGGGTTCTTCGAGTTGTCACGGAGCCGGAACGGTTCTTCGACAGCCATCCCGCCGCGAACGCGGCAACCAAACTCAGCACGATCTCCCAGCCGGGACGAATTTCGGCATGCCGAAATTCATTTCGAAAGCTCGATTATGAGTCGCCGGGGAAATCCGCTAGAGTTTGAGCGTCGGAACGGCCCAACAGCCGGGAAGGCAACCCCCCTCTGACTGGGAATCAGGCCCGAAAGGATCTGATAGAGTCGGAACCGCCGGAAAGCCGAAAGGTCGGAAAGCACACCGAGGAAATCGGATCGGAAAGATCTGATAGAGTCGGAAACGCAAGACCGGAGGGAAGCGCCCGGAGGAAAGCCCGCAGGGGTG
>NZ_JBVHTA010000033.1:65483-88860 GCF_055566095.1 Streptomyces sp. NPDC027962 | reverse complement strand
TGCCCTTGGCGTGCTGCGCCTCGGTCGCCTTCTCACTCGGCCCGCGCACGGCCTGCTCGCGCAGCGCCTGCAGCTCGGCCACCCGGCCCCGGGCGTCGGTCGGCTCGCTGGTGGTCTCGTCCAAAACGGTCATGCATCGACCCTACGGATCCGACCAAGAAAACCCTGCCGTCGACTCCGTACAGTCTCGCGCCCGTTCTCCTGTCGACCTCTGACAGAACCATTCCGCACAGAGAGCCAACCACCAGCTCAGGCCGGTTCCCCTTTGTGGAGGTCCGACAACCACGTAGGCTGAGAGCCACCTCACATCCCGCACACACCCCGTACTCCGGTCGGGTCAATCCGGCGGGTGGCCCACCGTACCGGGCCCCCGCCGGAGGGGCACGGTACCGCCGGAGGTGTACAGATCCCGCCGGGGGTGCACAGATCCCGCCGGGCTTGCTCAGATCCCGCGGTGGAAGCGGGCGTCGCCCCGGTCGGCGTGGTCGTTGCCGCTGCCGTCACCGCCGTCGCCGGCGATCAGCTCGACATGGTCGGCGCCGGTGACGTCCGCGGTCCGCGTCGAGTCGGGGTCGAGCCGGGTGAACGCGGTGGCCGCACCCCGCTCCGTACTGCCGACGGACACCAGGTCGTGGCCGGGTATGTCGATGGTGCCGGCCCGGAAGGCGCCGCTGTCGCGGACGGCGGCGACCTTGAACGTCAGGGCGCTGCCCGAGACCGGCAGGACGGTGCCCATCTCGACGCCGGGCAGCTCCGGGAAGACGAGGGTGTAGCGGGCGGCCGACCACTCGACGCGGGGCGGGGCGTCGAGCCGGACCTCGTACGGCTTGCCGTTGAGGGTCACCTCGGTGACGGGGGGGCCGTGCTGCTGAGCAGCGAGGCGCCGGACACGCGGTCGGTGTACGAAAGCACGCGGGGGAAGTCGTCGGCGGCCCTCACCGAGTGCCGTCCGGAGTTGATGACGGGCCCGGCACCGGACGCCGACACGGCCCCGCGCCCGTCGGCCGGTGGCGCCGGGTGTGCGGGCCCGGCCAGGGCGAACACGGCACAGGAGGCGGCGGCCGGCGAGCAGGCCGCGCGGAGTCTACGAGGCATGGGGCCTGCGTAGTCGTCCGCTCTCCGCGGCGTCAACGAAGTCGGTGACGGCCGCGTCCGGCAGTCCAACAACCTCCGCGCGTTGGCCCAAGTCACCCTTCGGCGGCGGCGACTTGTGAAGGTACCGGCACTGCGAGAGCGCTCTCAGTCGCAACTCTTGACGGCCGCCACACCCCTCGCAAGAGTGGGACTCCCCCCACACCAGCAGGAGTTCATCCCGTGATATCCCGCCGCATGTTCCTGACCGGCGCCGCCGCCACCGCCACGGCGCTCACCTACCCCTCCTGGGGAAGCGCTCTCAGCCCCGGCGCGGGTGCCGCGCCCACCACCTGCGAACTGGCCCTGGAGAACAAGTCCCTGCCCGGCACGGTCAACGCCTACATCACCGGCCACGAGGACGGCACCGGCGACTGGGTGCTGCTGCGCGCCGACGGCAGTGTCCACAAGCCGCTCTCCCCCTCCGCGCCGCAGACCCCGCTGGGCGTCGACTGTGCAATCCCGCTGCGCGCCGCCGGCGAGGGCCCGGTCGTCCTGACGCTGCCGAGGATGTTCGGCGCGCGGGTCTACTTCGTCCGCGACAACAAGCTGGACTTCTTCGTCAACCCCGGCCCGTCCCTGGTCGAACCCGCCTTCGCCACACCGGCCGACCCCAACTACGGCCGCACCTGGTCGTTCTGCGAGTTCACCTTCAACTCCACGCAGTTGTACGCCAACATCAGCTACGTCGACCTGGTGACGGCACTGCCCATCGGCCTCACGCTCACCGGCGACGCGACCCACGCGGTCGCCCCGCTCCCCGACGGCGCGCTGGAGAAGATCGCGGCCGGCCTGGCCGCCCAGGCGGGCCGGGACGGGCAGCCGTGGGACAAGCTGGTGATCCGGGGCGCCGACGGCAGGGTCCTGCGGGCGATCTCGCCCCAGACGCTGATGGCGCCCTACTTCGACCGCCCCGCCGAGATGCCCTTCCGCAACGTCTTCGACGCGTACATCGACCGGGTGTGGGGCAAGTACCGCGCGGAGGATCTCCGTGTCGACCTGCAGGGCGGGCGCGGCGTGCTCGCCGGGCGGGTCGGCGGCGACGTCCTGACCTTCCAGGGCGGCCACACCTTCGCCAGGCCGTCGTCGCGGGACGTCTTCACCTGCAACCACGGCCCGTTCGCCAACAACCCGAACGACCCGGACGACAAGAAGGCGCTGCTGGCCCGGATCTCGGCGGCGTTCAACCGGACCACCCTGCTGACCCACCCGGATCAGCCGAACGGCGCGACCGTGGCCGACTACTACCGCGACCCGTCGACGAACCACTGGTCGCGTGTCGTGCACGCCAACTCCCCGATCGGGTACGCCTTCCCGTACGACGACGTCCGCCCGGACGGACAGCCGGACGTCTCCGGCGCGGCGCACGACGGGAATCCGAGCCGCTTCACGGTGAGCGTCGGGTCCTGAGCGTACGTATCCCTTGATGTCCGTGCGGGCGTCCGGTCCGGGGGGCCGGACGCCCGCACGTCGTTCCCCCGGGGCGGGTCCGGGTCAGCAGCCGCCGCAGTTGTAGTACGTCACGTCCCAGTGGTTGCCCTCGTCCGCGTAGATGTTGCCGGAGCCGGACCTCCACTGGGGCGCGCCGTCTCCGCGGACGCCGATGTAAGTGAAGCTGTTCTTGATGTAGTTGCCGACGCACGTGTACTTGGAGTAGTCCAGCTTGTAGCCGTTCCAGTGCGAGTACGTGCCGCCCGCGTGGCCGGTCTCGGTGCCGCCGGTGATGTTGAGGGCACAGCCGCTGGCGCTCTTGAGGGTCTGGGCGCCCTTCGCGGTGGCGAGGTTGAGCTGGTCGAAGGACGTGCAGGTCGGGTTGTTGCGATTCGAGCAGCCGCCGGACGAGGACCAGGTGATCCCGGACGAGCGGAACATCGAGGTCGCCGTGGCGTGGCTGATCCTGGTGGCGGCCTCTGCGTCGGTCGCTGTGGTGAGCGCTCCGAAGCCGGGCGCGAAGAGCGCGCCCGTGATGAGTGCGAGCGCGCTGATGACGGAGCGGATTCCCATGGCGGGGATGCCTCCTGCTGATGACCGTTATGGACCGTGCTTCCGGTGGGACGGCTGTGCAGGTGGAGCAGACAGATGGTGCCCGAGTTCTACGCGCGTCCGCCAGAGGGCGCAGACGTCTTCCGGATGAAGCTCCGGGTGGACCCCTCCGAAGAAGTTGAATGCTGTACGGAATAGGTCTACAGTCGATTTCGTTGAAGCTTAAACAACAGCGCAGGGTGCTCCCGGCGCACCGTCCCCAAGGAGTAGTCATGGGCCTCTTCAACCGCCGCAACACCGACGTCGCCGTCCTCGGCACCGCCGCCGCCACGCCGAAGGCCGACCCGGCACTGGCAGCCCTGACCGGCGAATACACCATCGACCCCGCACACAGCAGCATCGGCTTCACCGTCCGGCATGCCATGGTCACCAACGTCCGCGGCACCTTCGGCGAGCACGAGGGCAGGCTGTTCCTGGACGGCACGGACCCCGCCCGGTCCACCGCCTCCATCGACGTCGCCATCGCGTCCGTCAACACGGGTATCGCCGACCGCGACACCCACCTGCGCAGCGCCGACTTCTTCGACGCCGAGACGTTCCCGCAGATGACGTTCCGCTCCACCGGAGCCGAGCAGCTGGGCGGCGACACGTACCGGATCACGGGCGACCTCACGATCAAGGACGTGACGCGCCAGCTCAGCATCGACCTCGAGTTCCAGGGCTCGGCCACGGACGTCTACGGCAGCGAGCGCGCCGGCTTCGAGGGAAGCACCGAGATCCTGCGCTCCGACTGGGGCCTGACCTGGAACGCGGCCCTGGAAGCCGGCGGCGTGATGGTCAGCGACAAGGTGAAGCTGACCTTCGACATCTCCGCGATCAAGGCCGCCGCCCCCGCCGCCTGACCCGCCGCGCAGGGGCACTCCACGAGCACGCCCGCCCTGCCCCCAGGCACGGGCGGGCGCTCGGACGTCCACTCTCTCCGGCTTCACCGTGCGTTTCCGGGACAGCGCCCGTTCGTTGGGCCTGCGTGAGCCCCAGCCGAGGCACAGGGAGAGGCGCATGGCTCCGAGACTGCGCCTGACGTGACGCATGCCCCGTCGAGCGGCAACTCACGCTGGTCGATCCGGTCGAGCCCCCACGACGGCGCCGTTGCGGTTGCCGTACATGCCTGGCTCGGGGATGCGGTCAGAAGCCGCCGCCGTCGAAGCCGCCGAAGCCGCCGCCGCCACCGAAGTCCCCGCCGCCACCGCCCCAGTCGCCGCCGCCGCCGAAGTCGGACGAGTCGAAGTCGCCGCCCGAGTACTCGCCGCCGCCGTAGTCCTCGCCGCCGTAGTCGGCCGCGTACGCGGGTGTGGCCAGCATGTTGCCGAGCAGCGTGCCCACCAGCAGGCCGGGAAGAATGCCGCCGCCGAAGTAGCCGCCGGCCCACGGGCCGTAGGCCGGGCCGGCCTCCCAGTACGGGCGGCGTCCGGAGCCCGTGTCGACGGTGCGGGCCATCGGGTCCTGGCCCTCCTCGACGCGCGCCGCGTCGGCCGCGCACACCGGGACGTCGCGCGCAGCACCGCCCGCGGGGGCCCAGGAGATGTCCTTGACCGAAAGGCCGTGGCGGGGGTCGAAGAAGCAGGGTGCGCGGCGCTCGGGGACCGGCCGGCCCTCTCGCCGGGCGGCCAGGACGGCGAGCGCGAACCGCCCGTCGTCCAGCGCCTCTGTGACCCCGCGGACATCGCCCGGGTGCCGCGCGGCGCCCATGCGGGACTTCGCCGTGTCGTACGAGTCGAGGGCGCGCTCGTACTCGGCGCGCATGGCGTCGTCCGCGCCCTTCTCCGAGGGGTGGAAGTCCAGCCGGTCGAGCTCCTCGCCGAAGGCGGTGATGTCCTCGTCGACGACGACGCGGAGCTTCTCGAGTGCGGCCCTCTCCTCCTCGGCCTTCCGGCGGCGCTTGCTGCGGAGCAGAGCGTAGGCGCCCGCGCCGCCGGCCGCGAGGACGCCACCGAGGACGATCAGCGATCCTGTACCGGCGCCCTCGTCACCACCCGAACCGGGGTCCCAGGAGGCGGGGGCGCTACCGCGGACCTGGGGCAGCGCCTGGTCGACGAAGTTGTCGAGCTGGGTGGCCGCGTCGACCGGCCCACCGCTCTTCACCGCGGTGGTGAGGTTCTCGACGGCCCGGTTGGACAGCACGGACGAGTCGGCCCCGGCGTCGAAGCCGTCGCCGAGCCGGACGGCGTACAGGCCGGTGATGCCGGTCTCGGTGCGCAGATTGCGCAGCAGGTCGTCGGGCGGGAACTCCGCGGTCGCGGGCAGGACCGCCACGAAGACGGGCTTGTCGGCGTCCTCGATCTGCGTGGCGAGCGAGTCGGCCTCGGACCGCGAAAGCTGGCCTGTCATGGCCGGGTGGACGTACACCGGCCCCTGTTTCAGGGCGTCGGCGACGTCGGACAGCCCCGAGGCCTTGGCAGCGGCGCCGGACGTCGGCACCAAGGCCAGGAGCAGCAACAGGGTCAGCCCCGCGAGAGCCGACACCCAAGTGAACGGCCGTGTCCTCATGCCATGAAAGTACCCGAACAGCCGCAAACAAGACATAGGTGCGGGCCGGGAGTCGTCGACCGCCGGCCCGCACCGGTCGGCGGCGGCATCCGCGAACGGCTTCGCCGTCGCCTCGGTGAGGTCCGAGCCGATCTCCTGCTGGACGAGCAGCCGCGCCTTGCCCACCAAGTCCCAGACCTCTGCGGGGGCGTGCCGTGGCCGGCCGCCTGGAGGACCGTGGCGGCGACCGCGAGGGCTTCAGCGTCAGCTCACCGCCGCCCGGCGTTCTGGTGAGCCTGGTCAGTCCTGTCGGTCGTCCGCCGGTACGTCGAAAGCCGAAACCGCCCGCTCCGGCCTGCGGGTCAGAGCAGCGCTGAGGAAGCGATTCCCTACTGGGCTGCAGCCCGGTACCCCCTCGCCAGCACCTGGTGGCATCTGCGGAACGGGCACGCGGCCGGGCGGGCTGCGCGGTCCGGAAGAGCCGGGCCGTGCCGCTCCGTCCTGCGCCGGCTACTCCGTCGGCTCGACGCCCGCGCGCAGCAGGCCGTACGTGTACGCGTCCTCCAGAGCCTGCCATGACGCGGCGATGATGTTGTCCGCGACGCCGACCGTGGCCCATTCGCCGGTGCCGTCGCCGGTAGTGATCAGCACGCGGGTCGTCGACCCCGTGCCGTGGCGGCCCTCGAGGATGCGGACCTTGTAGTCGATAAGCTCCTGCTTGGCGAGCTGCGGATAGATCCTCTCCAGGCCCACTCGCATCGCCCGGTCCAGTGCGTTGACCGGGCCGTTGCCCTCGGCCGTGGCGACGATGCGCTCGCCCTTCGCCCACAGCTTCACCGTGGCCTCGTTGGCGTGCGTGCCGTCCGGGCGGTCCTCGACGATCGCGCGCCACGACTCCGTGCGGTAGTAGCGGCGGGCCCTGCCCTCCGCCTCCGCGCGCAGCAGGAGCTCGAAGGAGGCGTCGGCGGCCTCGTAGGTGTAGCCCTGGAGCTCGCGCTCCTTGACCCGCTCGACGACCCGGCCGACCAGCTCGCGGTCGTCGCCGAGGTCGATGCCGAGCTCCTTGCCCTTCAGCTCGATCGAGGCACGCCCCGCCATGTCGGAGACGAGCATCCGCATGGTGTTGCCGACCAGCTCGGGGTCGATGTGCTGGTAGAGGTCCGGGTCGACCTTGATGGCGGAGGCGTGCAGTCCGGCCTTGTGGGCGAAGGCGGAGACACCCACATAGGGCTGGTGGGTGGAGGGCGTGAGGTTGACGACCTCCGCGATGGCGTGCGAGATGCGGGTCATGTCCCCGAGGGCGCCCTCGGGCAGGACCTTCTTGCCGTACTTGAGCTCCAGGGCGGCCACGACCGGGAACAGGTTGGCGTTGCCGACGCGCTCGCCGTAGCCGTTGGCCGTGCACTGCACGTGGGTGGCGCCGGCGTCGACGGCGGCCAGGGTGTTCGCGACGGCGCAGCCGGTGTCGTCCTGGGCATGGATGCCGAGCCGCGCGCCGGTGTCGGCGAGCACGGTCCCGACGACGGCCTGGACCTGGGCGGGCAGCATCCCGCCGTTGGTGTCGCAGAGGATGACGACGTCCGCGCCGGCCTCGTACGCGGTGCGGACGACGGACTTGGCGTACTCGGGGTTGGCGCGGTAGCCGTCGAAGAAGTGCTCGCAGTCCACGAACACCCGGCGGCCCTGCTCGCACAGGTAGGAGACGGTGTCCCGGACCATCTCCAGGTTCTCCTCCAGGGTCGTGCGCAGCGCGAGCTCGACATGCCGGTCGTGCGACTTGGCGACCAGGGTGACCACGGGCGCGCCCGAGTCGAGAAGCGCCTTGACCTGCGGGTCCTCGCTCGCCTTGGCACCCGCGCGGCGGGTCGCGCCGAACGCGACGAGCTGGGCGTGCCGGAAGGTGATCTCCTGCTGGGCACGGGCGAAGAACTCGGTGTCCCGCGGGTTCGCACCCGGCCAGCCACCCTCGATGAAGCCCACGCCGAACTCGTCAAGGTGCCGGGCGATGGTCAGCTTGTCCGCGACCGTGAGGTTGATGCCCTCGCGCTGGGCGCCGTCGCGCAGCGTCGTGTCGAAGACGTGGAAGGCGTCGTCGACACGGAAGCCGTCCGTGTCCTTGGCCTTGGTGGTCATGGCTGTCTTGACTCCTGTCGGATGAGTGGCTCCGGAAGTTCTGGCTCCACTTGCCCCCGTCTTCACGCGCGGTCCGCCTGCGGCCACGGGTGAGGCCGTAAAACGAAAAAACCCCTCGCGGGTGCGAGAGGTCTGCGCGCGGGTCTGGGGCACGGTGCCGCCTGCCGCGGGATTGCTGTCCACGGGTTCAGCGGTCACTGCGGACCGGCGCGCTGCTGCCGATAATCATGGCGAACGAGAGCACGGGGGCAGTGTGCCACAAGGTGGGCGGGGGGTGGACGGGTGTCTCACGATGCGGTCGCCGCTTTGCGGGGTGTCTCCCCCACCCCGCCCTTCCCGGACCGGGGCTCCCGCCCCGGGCGGCGCCGCTCTCGCCGGGGCTCCACCCCGAACCCCGCACCTCGAACGCCGACCGCCCGGCGGGCTCAACTGCCGGCGGGGGTGGAGGGTGGCAGCAGTGCTTCTTCCACGTACTCCGCTACGTGGGCCAGCACCTGGGTCCGGCTCGTGCCCGGTATGCCCACGGCGACGTGCACGCTGAAGCCGTCCAGCAGCGCGCGCAGTCTCGCCGCTACGCGGTCGGCGTCGACGGGGCGGAATTCGGCGTGGGAGACGCCCTCGGCGAGCAGCGCCACCAGGTCGCGGTGCCAGGCGCCCTCGATCGCGGCCTGGCGGGCGCGGGCGTCGGCGTCGGCGTTCTGCGAGCGGTTCCAGACCTCGAGCCAGAGCGTCCAGTGCGGGTCGCGCGGCCCTTCGGGCACGTACAGGTCGACGTACGCGTCGAGCCGCTCCCGTACCGTCGCCTGGCGGGACAGCAGCGCGCTGCGCTCCGCACCCAGGCGGCCCTCGCTCCACTCCAGGGTCTGCAGGAGCAGCTCGTCCTTGGTGCGGAAGTAGTAGAGGAGATGGCCGCTGCTCATCCCGACCTCGCGTCCGAGCCCGGCCATGGTGAGCCCGTCGAGCCCGCGCTCGGCGATGGTGGCCATCGCGGCGGCGAGGAGGGCCTCGCGCGGTGGCGCGACATTGCGGCGGCGGGCGGCGGGGGTCATACGGCGGCTGCCGGGAGCGAGGCGTTCACCCGTACGTTCTACCCGATCGTGCTCGGTCGTCGTCCGCGAAGGTCCGCCCCGCCGCCCCTCTGTCAGATCTTCGGCTGCTGCTGGGAGATGCAGTGGATGCCGCCTCCGCCCGCGAAGATCACCCGCGCGTCGACCAGCGTCACCGTCCGCTCCGGGAAGAGCCTGCGGAAGATGCCCGCCGCGATCTCGTCGCGGGGGTCGTCGAAGGCGCAGAGGACCACCCCGCCGTTGCAGATGTAGTGGTTGATGTATGAGTAGTCGACCCATTCGCCGTCCTCGTCGACGAGGACGGTCGGGGCCGGGACCTCGACGACCTCCAGGCGGCGGCCCCTGGCGTCCGTCTGGGCGGCGAGCAGGGCCACGTTGGCCATGGACAGTTCATGGTCGGGGTGGGACGGGTCGGGCTGGGTGTGGACGACGACGACCCCCGGGCGGGCGAAGGCCGCGACGATGTCGACGTGGCCGCGGGTGCCGTACATGCCGTAGTCGCCGGACAGCCCCCGCGGCAGCCAGATCGCCTTCTTCGTGCCGAGCCGGGCGTGGATCTCGGCCTCGACCTCCGCGCGGGTCCATCCGGGGTTGCGCTCCGGACCGAGCTGGACCGTGTCCGTGAGCAGGACGGTGCCTTCGCCGTCGACGTGGATCGCGCCGCCCTCGTTGACGAGGGGGGACGGGTGGACGGATACGCCCGCGAGGTCGGCGACGTGGCGGGCGATCTTGGCGTCGTGCTCCCAGCGCGCCCAGTCGGCCGCGCCCCAGCCGTTGAACACCCAGTCCACGGCGGCGAGTTGGGAGCCATCGGTGACGAAGGTGGGGCCGATGTCGCGCATCCACGCGTCGTCCAGGTCTCGTTCGACGACCTCGATGTCCGGGCCGAGGAGCTCGGCGGCAAAGGAGGTCTGGCCGGGGCCGGCGACCACGGTCACCGGCTCGAAGCGGCGTATCGCGCGGGCCACGGAGGCCCAGGCGGCCCGTGCCTCTCCCAGTTCCGCGTCGTTCGTGAACGTGGGGTTGGGGCCGGGCCAGGCCATCCAGGTGCGCTCGTGGGGGGCCCATTCGGCCGGCATGCGGAAGGTCACGGGAATCCTCGATTACTGGGAGGTGCGGGCTGCGGGGTCTACAGGAAGTAGAGCCGGTTCAGGGAGATGGACTCGGCCGGCTGCGAGCGCAGCGGATCGCCGTCGAGCGTGACCAGCCCCGTGCCGCCGTCCACCGACACTTCTCCGATACGGGAGTTGAGCAGCAGGTTGCCGGGGCCGATGCCCCGTGTGCCGCGCACCGCGACCCTGCGCCGACGGGTGGGCATCAGGTCGGATCCGAGGTCGACAGCGGCCTGGGCCACGAACGCGACGGAGATGTCGGCCGGGGTCGCTCCGTAGGCGCCGAACTGCGGGCCGAGCACCAGCGGTTCGCAGGTGTCGGTCGCCGCGTTCGGGTCGCCGACGACTCCGTAGGCGGGGAAGCCGGACTTCAGCACCAGCTGGGGCTTCGCACCGAAGAACTCCGGGCGCCACAGCACGATGTCGGCCATCTTGCCGACCTCGATGGAGCCGATCTCGTGGGCGAGCCCGTGGGCGATGGCGGGGTTGATGGTCAGCTTGGCCATGTAGCGCAGGACGCGTGCGTTGTCGTCGTGTGCGCCGTCGCCGTCCAGGGGGCCGAGTTCGGCCTTCATCTTCCCTGCCATGGCGAAGGTGCGGCGTACGGTCTCCCCCGCACGTCCCATTCCCTGCGCGTCGGACGAGGTGATGCCGATCGCGCCGAGGTCGTGCAGCACGTCCTCCGCGCCCATGGTTCCGGCCCGGATGCGGTCGCGGGCCATGGCGGCGTCGCCGGGCAGGTCGGTCTTGAGGTCGTGGACGGAGACGATCATGCCGTAGTGCTCGGCGACGGCGTCCCGGCCGAAGGGCAGGGTGGGGTTGGTGGACGAGCCGATGACGTTCGGCACGCCCGCCATCTTGAGGACGTTCGGTACGTGTCCGCCGCCGCAGCCCTCGATGTGGAAGGCGTGGATCGTACGGCCGTCGAGGACGCGGAGGGTGTCCTCGACGGAGAGGCATTCGTTCAGCCCGTCGCTGTGCAGCGCGACCTGCACGTCGTGCTCCTCCGCGACCCGCAGCGCGGTGTCGAGGGCCCGGGTGTGCGCGCCCATGTCCTCGTGGACCTTGAAGCCGGACGCGCCGCCTTCGGCGAGCGCCTCCACCAGCGGGGCGTCGTCGGAGGACGATCCGCGCGCGAGGAAGCCGATGTTGACGGGCCAGGCGTCGAAGGCGTTGAAGGCGTGCTTCAGCGCCCAGGGCGAGTTGACGCCGACGCCCCACACCGGGCCGAACTCCTGGCCGATGACGGTGGTGACGCCGGAGGCGAGCGACGCCTCCATGATCCGCGGGGAGAGCAGGTGGACGTGCGTGTCGACAGCGCCCGCCGTGGCGATCATCCCTTCGCCGGACACGATGGACGTGCCGGTGCCGACGACGACGTCGACGCCGTCGAGGGTGTCGGGGTTGCCCGCCCGGCCGACGGCGTGGATGCGCCCTTCACGGATGCCGATGGAGACCTTGCGGACGCCCTGCACGGCGTCGATCACCAGAACGTTGCTGATGACGACGTCGCAGGTCTCGCGGACCGCGGCGGCCTTCAGGTGCAGACCGTCGCGGGCGGTCTTGCCGAAACCTGCGAGGAACTCGTCTCCGGGCTTCTGTGCGTCGGACTCGACACGGACGACGAGCCCGGAGTCGCCCAGGACGACCCGGTCCCCGGCTCGGGGCCCGTGCACGGATGCGTATTCGTACGGGTCCATCAGATCTCCTCCGCTCCGAGGTAGCCGCAGGCCGCGGCCCGCTTGAGTGCTTCTTCCCTGGCGCCCGGCGCATCGAGCGGACCGTCGACCAGGCCGGCGAAGCCGACGGCGATCCGGTCGCCGCCGATCGGCACAAGGCCGACCTGCGCCTCGGCGCCCGGGTCGAAGCGGACGGAGGAACCGGCCGGGACGGCGAGCCGCATGCCGTAGGCGGCGGCACGGTCGAAGCGGAGCCGCGGGTTGGCCTCGAAGAAGTGGAAGTGGGAGGTGACGCTGACGGGCACGGTCGCCGTGTTGCGGACCGTGAGCCGCAGGGCGGGTGCCG
This sequence comes from Streptomyces sp. NPDC027962, assembly GCF_055566095.1. Lineage (NCBI taxonomy): Bacteria > Bacillati > Actinomycetota > Actinomycetes > Kitasatosporales > Streptomycetaceae > Streptomyces > Streptomyces sp. NPDC027962. Next base: position 76,883 of record NZ_JBVHTA010000033.1, on the reverse strand, counting down.
TCTCCTCATGAGCGGGCGCGGGCAGCAGGGCTCCGGGGGCGTGCTCACCCAGTCCCTCACCGCCGATCGGGTCGGATACGACGGCGAGGCGGGACCCGTCGTCGAAGACGGCCTCCACATGCACCTCGGTCACGAGGTCGGCAACGCCCGGGAGGACATCGTCGGGGCCGAGCACCGAGCGGGCCGCGTCGATGGCCTCCGCCAGTCTGCGGCCGTCGCGGGCCGCCTCGCAGACGGTGTCCGCTATGAGCGCGGTCGCCTCCGGGACATTGAGCCTCAGGCCGCGGGCCCTGCGCGCCCGCGCCAGCTGGGCGGCTCCGAAGAGCAGCAGCCTGTCGCGCTCGGTCGGGGTCAGTCGCACGTCACCACACCTCCATGTTCGAGCACCACTCTAACAATGGCCTCGTCCTGAACGGAACCATTGACTTCAAGCAGGACATGGCTCACATTGAGCAGCGTTCAATTAGAGCGTCACTCAAACAGCGAGCTCGAGGGGCAGCCCATGCCGGTGGAACAGCACGGAGTCGACACCATCCCGGAGGCGGAGCGCACCAGCACTCCGCGCGATCTCATGTCCATCCTGCTGGGGTCGAACCTCTGCCTGGGGGTGATCGTCTTCGGCTGGCTTCCCGTCTCCTTCGGTCTCGGCCTGTGGCCCGCCGTCACCTCCGTGATCGCCGGCACGATCGTCGGCGTCGCCGTCACCGCTCCGCTGGCCCTCGTCTCCCTGCGGACCGCGACGAACCTGTCGACATCCAGCGGCGCTGCCTTCGGCGTGCGCGGCAGGCTCGTGGGTTCCGTGGTCGGGCTGCTGCTCTCACTCGGCTACACGGCTCTGACCCTGTGGATCGGCGGCGACGTGATGCTCGGGACGCTGGCCCGGATCGCCGGTGTGCCCACCGGCGGCGTCGCGCACACCGTCGTGTACGCGCTGCTCGCCGCGTGCACGGTGGTCGGCGCGGTGTACGGCTACCGGCTGCTGCTGCGGCTGAGCCGGATCCTCGCGGTCGGCATGACGGCACTGCTGCTCCTCGGCCTGCTGGCCTACGCGCCCGGGATGACCACCGCGGCCCCGCCGGACACCCCGTACCTGCTCGGCTCGTTCTGGCCGACCTGGCTGCTGTCCGCTGTCGCCGCCGGGCTCAGCGGGCCGATCGCGTTCATCACCCTGCTCGGCGACTACACCCGCTACATCTCACCCGAACGGCACAGCCCGCGCACCGTCTGGCGGGCCACCTGCCTGGGGCTCACGGCCGGCCTGCTCGTTCCGCAGCTGTTCGGTACGTACACGGCGCTGGCCGCCCGCGCCGGGCTGGACTACGCAGGACCGCTGGTCGCCGCCTCCCCCGCCTGGTACGTGATCCCGCTGCTGGTCGCCGCGGCCGCCGGCTCGGTCGGCAACGCCGGTCTGATGCTGTACTCCATGGGCCTGGACCTGGACGCGATCCTGCCGAGAGCGACGCGCACCCGGGCGACGCTGGTCGTCGCCGCCGTCGCCACGGCGTTCGTCTTCGCAGGCCATTTCGTGTGGGACGCCCAGTCGGCGATGACGTCGTTCGTGCTGCTGCTCACCGCGGTCGGCACGCCCTGGGCGGTGATCACGCTGATGGCGCACATCCGCTGCGGCGGCGCGTACGACGCGGAGGCGCTGCAGGTCTACAACCGGCGTGCGCGGGGCGGGATCTACTGGTTCCGCGCCGGCTGGAACCCCAGCGCCACGGCGTCCTGGGCGCTGGGCGCCGCGGTGGGTCTCGCGGCCGTCTCCACCCCGCTCCACGAGGGCCCGCTGCTTGCCCTCACCGGCGGGGTGGACTGCAGCTTCGTCCTGTCCGGCCTGGTGGGCGGCGTGATGTACGCGGCGCTGGGCGCGCTCACTGCCGAGGCCCGGCGCCCTGCGGTGCAGGGAGCCGGGCCTCGGTAGCGACGTGGACGGCCTGAGGTCTGCGGCGCAGAGCGCCGGGCCGTCTGCGGTGCAGGGAGCCGGGCCTCAGTGGACGGGAGGTGAGTTGCGGGCGTCAGCCGAGCCGGTGCATCCAGCCGTGCACGTCCTCGCCGGTGCCCGTCTGAATGTCGAGGAGCGCCTTGCGCAGCCGCATGGTGACCTCGCCCGGCTGCCCGCCGGACTGCGCCCACTCGCCGCGCGCGGACTTCACCAGGCCGACGGGCGTGATGACCGCGGCGGTGCCGCAGGCGAAGACCTCCTTGAGCGTGCCCTTCTCGGTGTCGGCCTGCCACTGGTCGATGGAGACCCGGCTCTCCTCCGACTCGTAGCCGAGGTCCTTGGCCAGGGTGAGAAGCGAGTCACGGGTGATCCCGGCGAGCAGCGAGCCGGTGAGCTCGGGCGTGACGATCTTGACGTCCTGACCGGAGTCGGTCTCGTAGACGAAGTACAGGTTCATGCCTCCCAGTTCCTCGACCCACTTGTGCTCGACGGCGTCGAGGTACGCGACCTGGGCGCAGCCCTTCTGCGCGGCCTCGGCCTGGGCGAGGAGGGACGCGGCGTAGTTGCCGCCGGTCTTGGCATCGCCCATGCCGCCCGGGACGGCGCGCACGCGGTCCTCGGAGAGCCAGATGGAGACGGGCTTGACGCCCTCGGGGAAGTACGCGCCCGCGGGCGAGGCGATGACGATGAAGAGGTACTCGTTGGCCGGCTTCACACCGAGGCCCACCTCGGTCGCGATCATGAACGGGCGGAGGTAGAGGGATTCCTCGCCGCCGTGCGGCGGGACCCATGCCTCGTCCTGCTGGACCAGGGCGTCGCAGGCGGCGATGAAGGTGTCGACCGGCAGTTCGGGCATGGCGAGGCGGCGCGCGGACCGCTGGAACCGCTCCGCGTTGGCCTCGGGGCGGAACGTGGCGACGGAGCCGTCGGGACGGCGGTAGGCCTTGAGGCCCTCGAAGATCTCCTGCGCGTAGTGCAGGGTCATGTTGGCCGGGTCGAGGGACAGCGGTCCGTACGGCACGAGCTCACCGTCGTGCCACCCACGCCCCTCCGTCCACTTGATCGTCACCATGTGGTCGGTGAAGTGGCGGCCGAATCCCGGGTTGGTCAGGATCCCCTCACGCTCCGCGTCGGACAGCGGGTGCGAGGAGGGCTTGAGCTCGATCGTGGGCGTCGTCATGAGTGCAGTGTCCTTCACCGGTTGTTGTGACGGACCGCGCTCACGCCGATTGCTTGGACGTCCGAGCATCGCCGTGCACACGGTCCACGTTCGATTATCGCCCGTGGAGGACCGTGCGGGGAACGGCGTGATTGCGGCCCAGGATGATGGTGGCACCCGAGGGCCGCACAGGAAAAGCCGCCGGGCGCGACTAGGGATGCGACCCGGCGGCTTCTGGGGGTGTCCGGGGGACGCCCCCGGAAGTGGTGTCCGGCGGGTCAGCTCGCTACTCGTACCGCGAGCGCATCGCCGATCTCGTCCGTGGTGCGGGTCGTGCCCGGCTCCCGTTCCGCGAGGTCGGCGGCGACCGCCTCCTCGATCCGGACGGCCTCGGTCTCGTGGCCGAGGTGGCGCAGCAGGAGGGCGACCGACAGGATCGTGGCGGTCGGGTCGGCCTTGCCCTGGCCGGCGATGTCGGGCGCCGAGCCGTGGACGGGCTCGAACATCGACGGGAATTCGCCCGTCGGGTTGATGTTGCCGGAGGCGGCCAGGCCGATGCCGCCGGTCACGGCAGCGGCGAGGTCGGTGAGGATGTCACCGAAGAGGTTGTCCGTGACGATGACGTCGAAGCGCTCCGGCTGGGTCACGAAGAAGATCGTCGCGGCGTCGACGTGCAGATAGTCGGTGGTGACCTCGGGGTATTCCTTGCCGACCCTGTCGAAGATGTTCTTCCACATGTGGCCGGCGTAGACGAGGACGTTGTTCTTGTGGACGAGCGTCAGCTTCTTGCGGGGGCGGGAGTCGGCCCGCTCGTACGCGTCGCGGACGACGCGCTCCACGCCGTAGGCGGTGTTCAGGCTGACCTCGGTGGCCACTTCGGCTGGCGTGCCGGTGCGCAGGGAGCCGCCGTTGCCGGTGTACGGGCCTTCGGTGCCCTCACGGACGACGACAAAATCGATGTCCGGGCGGCCGGCCAGCGGAGTGGCCGTATTGGGGAACAGCTTCGACGGACGCAGGTTGACGTAGTGGTCGAAGGCGAACCGCAGCTTCAGCAGCAGACCGCGCTCCAGCACACCGGAGGGCACCGACGGGTCGCCGATGGCGCCGAGCAGGATCGCGTCGTGGTTCTTGAGGGAGTCGAGCTCCGCGTCGGGGAGAGTCTCTCCGGTGCGGTGCCAGCGCTGGGCGCCGAGGTCGTACTCCTTGGTCTCCAGCTTCACATCCTGGGGCAGGACCGCGGCAAGGACCTTCAGGCCCTGCGCCACGACTTCCTGGCCGATGCCGTCACCGGGGACTACTGCGAGATTGATGCTGCGAGACATGTCGGCACCCTACTCCCCGTCCCATTCAATGACATGCGAGGTCCACCATATGGACGGGGTCGAACTTCGCGGATCAGTGACCGGTGGAGCCGCCGTTGTCCCGGCGGTCGAGGGCGCGCTGCAGGGCGGCGGCGGCGTTCTTGCGGTCGGACTCGCTGGTACGGGAGGCGTGACGGACTCGGCGAGCGGTCGCAGCGGACATGATGATCGACTCCTTGAGATCAGAAGAGATTTCGAGGCGCCGGAAGGGGCGGGGAGCGGTGCCGCAGGGGTTGCCTGCATGGGGGCACGGGCTCACGACCGCCATTCGCTGGATCGAGCGAGACGTTCGGCTCCTACAAAGCTAGGTCAGCTCGGCCGCTCTGTCTCCACAATTACTCGGACTTCCTACTATCTGAGACGCGATCTTCGCAGAGGACCGCCCGGCCCGGTTCAGGCGCACGCTCACCGGGTCCCGGAGGACGCCGCTCAGGGTCCCTGTCTTTGGATCAGGCCGGATCAGAGCACATCCCCGTCGCGCCAGTCGAAAACCAGCGGGCCCCCGGCGGACTCGGGAAGCGACGCGCCGGCGGTGGGGCGGAGCCAGGTGGAGTCCTCCTCCTCGGGGAGGTGGACCGTGCCCTTGGGGGCCATGACCTCGATACGTCCCCGCCACAACTGCCAGCCCCTGACGCCGTACAGCTCGGCGCCGTCGTCCGACGCGGACAGCGCGCCGAGGTCGTACGCCCCGTCGATCACCGTCTCCAGCGCCTGCATCACCCGGCCGCCCAGACCCTGGCGGCGGCGGTCGGCCCGGACCGCGACCGCCTCGACGTATCCGACGCGGTACGACCGGCCCACGTGCAGCACCCGTCGCATGATGACGCTGCCGTGGGCTGCCACGCCCCGGCCGTCCCGCACGAAGGCGTGCACGCCACCGAGGGCGTGGGCCCAGTCCTCCTCGCCGAAATCGCCGCCGAACGCGCCGTGCAGCATGGTCCGGATCCCGGCGAGACCGGACTCGGACAGCTGGTGGGTATGGGCCGTGCGCAGCGCGTCGGTCACACGATCGGTCATGCGGTCACTGTGGCAGGCGGCACCGTCACCGGGTACCGGATTGCTCCTTGGGCCGGTACCCGGTGACGGAAAACAGGTGGTCGGCGAACGCGACCGTCAGAGCCTGCCGCCCGTGAGACGGGACAGCGGGCCGCGCTGCCGCAGGCCGGAACGGCGGCCGAGCGCGTACGAGCCGGCCACCGCGGTGACGACACCCGTCCCCGCTCCGGCGACAACGGTCTTACGGGCCTTGACGATGCTCCAGACGACGCCCGCCGCTCCTGCCGTGGCGCCCGCGGCGGAGACGGCCGTGCGCTGAACCGTCCGTGCCGCGGACGCCGCCTTGTCGGTGGCTGCGCCACCGAATCCCTGTGCGGCTTCCGTGGTTTCGCGCGCCGCGTCCTTGGCGGAGCCCTGCGCTCGCGCCGTGCTCGTACGTGCCTGGGTCGTCTTCTTCTTGGTCTCGGTCATGGTCTTCGGGTATCCGCCGCGGGAGTCGGCAAACTGACCGGCTGTCACGGTGGCTGTGGGCGGCCGCTGTTCGCACGCGCCGTTTCCGCCCGGTTGCCCAGGGCACCTGCGTACCGGAGGTGGCCCATGAACGCACGCACGGTGACGGTACGCGGCCGGGCAAATGCCCGGCGGGCGGCGAACAGTTCGGTTGTCGACTCTGCCGCACGATGGGGATTCGTCGCACGCGGGGTGATCTATCTGCTCGTCGGCGTCCTCGCCCTGCACATCGCCTTCGACGGCGGCGGCCGCCAGGCGGACAAGGGCGGAGCCCTCGCCGAGCTGGCCGAACAGCCCTTCGGCGCGGTGCTGTTGTGGGCGCTGGGCGCAGGCCTGGCCGGCATGGCTCTGTGGCGGCTCTCGGAAGCGCTGTTCGGCGCCGCGGGCCCCGACGGGCACAAGACGGGCAAGCGGCTCTTGTCCGCGGGGCGCTGCCTCTTCTACGGCTTCGTCGCCTACTCCGTCCTGGCGTTCGCCGCCGGTGACCGCGGCAGCGGCGGCGGGTCCAGCGACCAGCAGTCCCGGGACGTCACGGCGAGGGCGCTGGAGGCGCCGGGCGGTCAGTGGATCGTGGGTCTGGCCGGGGTCGGCACAGCCGTTGCCGGTACATGGGTGGCCGTGCAGGCCGCACGGCGCAAGTACCGCAAGCATCTGAAGCAGGGCGGCATGTCGCACCGGGCCCGTAAGTTCGTCGACGTGACCGGCGTCGGTGGCGGTCTGGCGCGCGGCGCGCTGTTCGCGGCGATCGGCGTGTTCGCGGTGCGCGCGGCGATCACGTACGAGCCGGACCGGGCGAAGGGATTCGACGACACGCTGCGCTCGTTCGCCGAGACGCCGGCGGGGCCGTGGCTGCTGGTGGTCGTCGCCGCGGGGCTGGTGCTGTTCGGGGTCTTCTCGTTCGCGATGGCGCGCTGGCGCCGGGTCTGAACGGGCGGGGTGCCCGGACGGCGCCGGGTCTGAGCAGCGGGCGCATGGAAACCGCCCCCGTTCCGGCGTGGGGGCCGGGACGGGGGCGGAGACGTGGGGGCCTGCCCGAGGGGGAGGGTCAGCCCATGTGGGGGTACGTGTACTCCGTCGGCGGGACCAGCGTCTCCTTGATCGCGCGGGTCAGCGTCCAGCGCATCAGGTTCTGCGGGGCGCCGGCCTTGTCGTTGGTGCCGGAGGCGCGGCCGCCGCCGAAGGGCTGCTGGCCGACGACGGCGCCGGTCGACTTGTCGTTGATGTAGAAGTTGCCCGCGGCGTAGCGGAGCTTCCCCATCGCGTGGGCCGCGGCGGCCCGGTCACCGGCGATGATCGAGCCGGTCAGCGCGTACGCCGACACCGACTCCATCTGCTCCAGCATCTCGTCGTACTTGTCGTCCTCGTAGACGTGGACGGCGAGGATGGGGCCGAAGTACTCGGTCGTGAAGACCTCGCTCGAAGGGTCCGTGCACTCGATGACGGTCGGGCGGACGAAGTAGCCGACCGAGTCGTCGTAGGTGCCGCCCGCGACGATCGTGCAGGAGGGGTCGGACTTGGCACGGTCGATCGCGGCCTTGTTCTTGGCGAAGGAACGCTCGTCGATCACGGCGCCGATGAAGTTCGTCAGGTCGGTGACGTCACCCATCTTGATGCCGTCGACCTCGGCCGCGAACTCCTCCTTGAGGCCGGAGTTCCAGAGGGAGGCGGGGACGTACGCGCGCGAGGACGCGGAGCACTTCTGGCCCTGGAATTCGAACGAGCCGCGGGTCAGCGCGGTCCTGAGCACGGCGCGGTCGGCGCTGGGGTGCGCGACGACGAAGTCCTTGCCACCCGTCTCACCGACGATGCGCGGGTAGGAGCGGTACTTCTCGATGTTGTTGCCGACCGTCTTCCACAGGTGCTGGAAGGTCTTGGTCGAGCCGGTGAAGTGGATACCGGCGAGCATCGGGTGCTCGAGGGCCACCTCGGAGACGGCGATGCCGTCGCCGGTCACCAGGTTGATGACGCCCTTGGGCAGACCGGCCTCCTCCAGGAGCTGCATCAGCAGCACGGCGGCGTGGGTCTGCGTCGGGGACGGCTTCCAGACGACGACGTTGCCCATCAGTGCGGGCGCGGTCGGCAGGTTGCCGGCGATGGCAGTGAAGTTGAACGGGGTGATCGCGTAGACGAAGCCCTCGAGCGGGCGGTGGTCGAGGCGGTTCCACACGCCCGGCGAGTTGGCCGGGGGCTGCTCGGCGAGCAGGTCACGGGCGTACTTGACGTTGAAGCGCCAGAAGTCGATGAGCTCGCACGGGGTGTCGATCTCGGCCTGCTGCGCGGTCTTCGACTGTCCGAGCATGGTCGAGGCGGCCAGCGTCTCGCGCCAGGGGCCGGCCAGCAGCTCGGCGGCGCGCAGGATGATCGCCGCGCGGTCGTCGAAGGACATGGCGCGCCAGGCCGGGGCGGCCTCGAGCGCGGCGTCGATGGCGTCCTGCGCGTCCTGCTGGGTGGCGGCGGCGAAGGTGCCGATGACGGCCTTGTGGTTGTGCGGCTGCACGACGTCGACGCGCTCACCGCCGCCCATGCGCCGTACCCCGCCGATGGTCATCGGCAGGTCGATCGGGTTCTCGGACAGTTCCTTGAGCTTGGCCTCGAGCCGGGCGCGCTCGGGTGAACCGGGGGCGTAGCCGTGCACCGGCTCGTTGACCGGGGCGGGGACCTGGGTGACAGCGTCCATGAGTTCCGTGACTCCTTTACGAGGGGTTGGGGAGGGCTCTGCCCTGGTGTCAGTTCTTGGTGATCATCGAGCGCACGAAGAAGAGGAGGTTGGCCGGCTTCTCCGCGAGACGGCGCATGAAATAGCCGTACCAGTCGGTGCCGAACGCGGTGTAGACCCGCATCCGGTGGCCTTCGGCGGCGAGCCGGACCTGCTCGTCGCTGCGGATGCCGTACAGCATCTGGAACTCGTAGTCGTCGAGCTTGCGGCCTGCGCGGTGGGCCAGCTCCTGGGCGATGGCGACCAGGCGCGGGTCGTGCGACCCGATCATCGGGTAGCCGTCGCCCTCCATCAGGATCTTCAGGATGCGGACGTACGCCTTGTCGATCTCGGGCTTGTCCTGGTACGCGACGGTGGCGGGCTCCTTGTACGCGCCCTTGACGATACGGACGCGGCTGCCGGCGTCGGAGAGGCGGCGGGCGTCGTCCTCGGTGCGGAACAGGTATGCCTGGATGACACAGCCGGTCTGCGGGAACTCCTTGCGGAGCTCCTCGTGGATGGCAAACATCGAGTCGAGGGTGGTGTGGTCCTCGGCATCCAGCGTAACCGTCGTGCCGATGGCCGCGGCGGCCTCGACGACCGGGCGGACGTTGGCGAGCGCCAGCTCGTGCCCGCCCTCGAGCGCCTGGCCGAACATCGACAGCTTCACCGACATCTCGGCCTTGGCACCGAGGCCGAGGCCCGCCAGATGCTCGATCAGCTCGAGGTAGGCGTCGCGGGCGGCGGCGGCCTGCTCGGGCGTGGTGATGTCCTCGCCGACGACGTCGAGGGTGACCTCGAGGCCCTTGGCGACAGCGTCCTTGACGATCGGGACGACCTGCTCGACCGTCTCGCCGGCGATGAACCGGGAGACGACCTGCCGGGTCCCCGGTGCGGCGGACACGAAGCGGCGCATTTTGTCGCTGCGCGAAGCGGCGAGGATCACGGGACCCAGCACGGGCACCTCCACGGAACAGGTGTTGAAAGTGGCCGAAACCGAACGACCCGGAAACGGCGCGAAGAACCACCCTGAAACCTAAGGATGGCTCCGTCCGCCTGCCATCGACAGCTGTCACGCATCGGTGTCCCGGATCTCAGACATATGTCTGAAGAGGGTGCGAGAATGGCGAGGTGAAGGGCGACTACCAGGATCTCGTGGACGAACTCTCCGCGCTGCTGGCCATGCCCGCGACGCTGGAGAACCGCGACTTCGGACTGATCGCCTTCGGTGCGCACGACAGCGACGACGACGCGGCGATGGACCCCGTCCGCACCCGCTCGATCCTGACCCGCCGGTCGACCCCGGCGGTACGCGCCTGGTTCGAGGCCTTCGGCATCAGGCGGGCGACCGGCCCGGTGCGAATCCCGGCCGCCCCGGACGCAGGGGTCTTCCGTGACCGAATCTGCCTGCCCGTACGGCATCGCGGCATCGCACTCGGCTATGTCTGGCTGCTCGACGTCGACCCCGGGCCTACGGAAACGCAGCTGTCCGCGGCGATGGAGGTGGCGGCGCGGATCGGCGCCCTGCTCGCGGACGAGGAACGCGCCGGGGCGGATCTGTCGCGCGAACTGCGGGCCGTGCTGACGGCGGAGCGCGGCTGGCAGTACGACATGGCCGTGGACGCGCTCCGCACGGAACTGGGCACCGACGCGGAAGGGCTGCACACGCTGGTGTGCGTGATGCCGTGGCCGGCCGGTGACGCGCCGTCGGCGCGATCGCTGCCGGGGGCCTCGGCGCTGTGCACGGTGCCGTTGGCGTCAGGGGCCACGGGCTCGGCCGACCACGCCGTGGGCGCGCTGGTCCGGCTGCGCACGGCGGACAACCTGGCGCCCGCGCTGGCGGTGGCCTCGCGGCTGAGCGAGGCGACGGGCGGGGGCACGGGCAATGGGGCGGGCGCACGGGCCGGGGCAGTGGGCAGCTCCGGCACGGGTCGAGCTGCCGCCTCCGGCCCAGGCCGCCCGGCGGCCTCCACGGGCGAGCGCGCGCCAGGCCCCGCCGACGGGGCTGAGCCCGCCGGGCGCGGCAGCCGCAGCGCCGCGGGCATCGCGGACCCGCTGCTCGGACTGGGCAACTTGGGCCGCGCCTGGCGGGAAGCACGTGCGGCCGCCCGGGCGGCCCTGGCCGAGCCCCGCCTCGCACCCGTCGCCCGGTGGGCCGACCTCGGCCCGTACCGCCTGCTGACCGGGCTCGCCCCCGGCGTCGCCGACGACCCCGCCGTACGGGCACTGCTGGCGCCCGCGCATCACGAACTGGCCCGCACGGCCGAGGTGTTCCTCGACTGTGCGGGACAGGCCGGCCGCACCGCGGCCTCACTCGGCATCCACCGGCAGACGCTCTACTACCGGCTGTCGCGCGTCGAACAGCTCACCGGCCTGAACCTCGACGACGGCGAGCACCGGCTTCTCCTGCACATGACGCTCAAGAGCGCACGGCTGTAGCGCGGCGCAGACGGAGGCCGTGCCGGCTGCGGAGCGCAGGGCGCCTCCCGCACTCCTGCCTCGGGCTCCCGCGTCCACGTCCACCTCTTCAGGCTGCGGCGTCGGCGCACGCGGACGGCACAGCCTCCCTGGCGCGCTGCGGCCCGGTCCGGGCAGCGCTCGCGACCGGAGCCGTGGGCTCGACCGCCGGGGCCGGGGGCTCGGCGGTGCCCGGGGGCTCGACCGCCGGAACCCGGGGCTCGACCGGACCCTGAGGCTCGACCGCAGGCTGCGGGTCCACCGGAGGCTGCGTGTCCAC
>NZ_JBVHTA010000033.1:59625-65387 GCF_055566095.1 Streptomyces sp. NPDC027962 | reverse complement strand
CCGCCGGAGGCCGGGGCTCGACCGGAACCCGCGGCTCGACCGGACCCTGAGGCTCGACCACAGGCTGCGGGTCCACCGGAGGCTGCGTGTCCACCGGAGGCCGGGGCTCGACCGGAACCCGCGGCTCGACCGGACCCTGAGGCTCGACCACAGGCTGCGGGTCCACCGGAGGCTGCGTGTCCACCGGAACCCGCGGCTCGACCGGGCCCTGGCGCTCGGCCGCGGGCCGCTTGGCGGCCGTGACGGGCTTGCGCAGCAGAAGCAGGGCCGCGTCGTCGTGCAGCCGGCCGCCCACATGCGCCTGTAGTTCGTCGTGCAGAGCGGCGACGGTGCGGGACGGCTCGTCCGACACATGCCGCGCCATCCCCTCGGCGAGCGGGTAGAACTCGCGGCTGTGATTGCGTGCCTCTGTGACCCCGTCGGTGTAGAGAAGCAGCTGGTCACCGTCCTCGAAGGGCAGCACCTGGAGGCTCGGGGTCTCACCGGTGAGGACGCTCAGGCCCAGAGGCGGCACGGGATCGGCCGGTTCGACCGGCGCGACAATGCCGTCATGGACCAGCAGGGGCGGCGCGTGCCCGCAGTTGACGACCTCCATGTGCCCGTCCCGGGGGTATCCGACGACCACGGCGGTGACGAAGTCGTCGGAACCGAGGTTGCGCGACAGACTCCGCTCGATCCTGCCGACGACCTCCAGGAGGTCGGGTTCGTCGTAGGCGGCCTCGCGGAAGACACCGAGGACCAGGGCCGCGGTACCCACCGCGGGCAGCCCCTTGCCGCGGACGTCGCCGACGATCGCCCTGACCCCGTGCGGGGTCGGCAGCAGGGCGTAGAGATCGCCGCCTATCCGGGCCTCGGCCTCGGCGGCGCTGTAGCGGACGGCCGCCTGGAAATCGCCGACGACGGCGGGCACGGGCTTGAGGAGGGCGTGCTGAGCGGCCTCCGCGACCGACCGGACGGCCGCCAGCACCCGCTCGCGCCGCACGCGCAGCGCACTGGCCAGACTGCTCGCCAGGGTGACGGCGACCAGTGCGGACAGCACGATCGCCTCTTCGCCGCCCGGCGCCCGGCCGCGGGCGGCGAGCGCGGCGGCCAGTGCGACGGCGAGCAAGCCGATGCGAAGGACGGCGCGCGGCCTGCTGGTGACGGCGGCCAGCGCGGGCCCGACGGCCAGCAGCGGCAGCCAGGTCATGCCCGATCCGCCGAGAAGGTCGAGGGCCGCCACGGCGACGACGATCAGGGCCGGCGCTCCGACGACGGCATGGGCCGCGATGGCCGGCAGGTCCGGCGCGCCCACGGCAGGGGACCGGGCCGCCGCTGCGCCGTTCGCCTGGGTCCGCCCTCCAGAGCCGGCCGCTCGCTCGGCAAGGCTTCGGAGTCCCGAAAGGCACCGGGACCAGTACGTCCGGCAGGCGCGCTGATGCTCTGGCGTCGGGCCCATGCTTTTCAACCGCAACTCTCTATCCCGTTCCCTTACAGGCGAATGTCCGCTTTATAAGGAAATCGTTAGATGTGCGGGCGCCACAAGGGCACGTTTTTCAAATAGTGAGCGACAGGCCCCTCGTCACACGGTTCGCCGCCGGGATCAGCCGTGCTCGGACCTGATCGACGCGGGAGAGCCGGCCCGCCGGCAGGGAGACACCGAGCGAGCCGAGTCTGTGCCCGCTGTAGACGGGCACCGCGACACAGACCGTCCCGAGGGTGTACTCCTCCAGGTCCATGACGGCCGGCTCGGTGGGTGCCGCTTCGAGCCGGCGGAGCAGTTCGGAACGGCGAGTGATGGTGCGGGGCGTGAGATCGGCGAGGGCATGCCTGGAGAGGTAGTCGTTGCGCGCCTCGTCGTCCAGCTCACGGAGAACGCATTTACCCAGCGCCGTGGCGTGTCCGGCGTCCTCGAACCCCACCCAGAGGTCGACCCGGGGCGCACGGGGCCCGTCGACGATCTCGGCGACCCGGATCTCCCCGTCCTCGTAGAAGGTCAGATACGCGGCGACCGCCAGCTCGTCCCGGAGGGCGCTGAGCGTGGGACGAATACGGCTGAGCAGCTCCTGCCCCTCGCTTCCGGTGTGCAGCACATGGAGTTTGTCGCCGAGGACGAACCCGCCGTCCTCCAGCTTCCGTACATACCCGTCGTGGACCATCGTCCGCAGCAGGTGGTAGGCGGTGGCCAGGGGCAGCCCGGCCTCCCGTGCCAACTGCTTCGCCGTCGCGCCACCCTCGTGCGCCCCCATGGCTTCCAGCAGCCGGAAGGCTCGCTGCACGGACGCGATGAGGGTGGGTCCGCTTTCAGCACCCATACCTCCAGCTTGCGCCGGGCGGATCCGGCGGGCAAGAGACCCGGGCGCTGCGAGGTCTCGCGACCGCAGGCAGGCGGGGAACGGGTGCCGATATTTACGACCGGGAACGAAACGGAGCCACTGGTTCCGTGACAACCGCCACAACAGTTCCGGGCGCCAGGAAGGTCGATAGTAGATACCGCCCCGGCGACATAAGGAGATTTGTCCATCTCGATACGGACATGCCCCACACGGCGTTCAACGACTTCGCCGCTTTCGACGCATACGCCCGCCCGTCGGCCGCACAGCGCCTCTTGACGGCGCGTCACGGACTTCGGCATCTCCCGCACACGGGCCAGCATGCCCGGACGCCCATGACAAGGAGGGGTCGCCACTACGAAGGGAGGTAGTAGCAGGCCCTCGTTGCCCTCCGCTCGCGGCCGTCCTAACAATGGCTGCCCGCAAAGGCGTCCCCGCAGGTCACACACAGAACGTGCCAGGCCAACCGCTCTCGGTGGCGCTCCGCGATGACGAATGAGGTCACACATGAGCAAGCACCGCCGACCGACGCACTACCGGAAGATAACCATCGCTGCCGTCGCCATGGCCGCCGTGGGTGTGCCCTCTGTAGCCATGGCTTGTATGGGCCCGCAGGGGAATCAGGACAGCCGGGCCCGTGGCGAGTGGCAGAGTGCGCGCTCCGACCAGCGGTGGCACGACGACGAGTCCGGTCGGCAGTGGGGAGAGGACAGGTGGGACCGGAAGCCGACCCGGCCCGAGTCGCAGACCCCCACCACGCCGCCGGCCACCCCGAAGCCCGCTGCCCCGAAGCCGGCGGCCCCCGAGCCTACCGCTCCGAAGCCGACGGCGCCCAAGACCGAGGCGCCCAAGCCCGCCGCGCCGAAGCCCAGCGCGCCGTCCACCGCCGCACCGGCGTCCGGCGATGCCGCCCGCGTCGTGGCCCTGGTCAACAGCGAGCGCAGCAAGGCCGGATGCTCGCCGGTGACCGTGAACGCGAAGCTGACCCAGGCCGCGCAGGCTCACAGCGAGGACATGGCCTCCCACCGGAACATGTCCCACACGGGCTCCGACGGGTCGGACGCGGGTGACCGCATCACGCGTGCCGGTTACAACTGGAGCACCTACGGCGAGAACGTCGCCTACGGATACTCGACTCCCGAGGAGGTCATGGCGGGCTGGATGTCCAGCCCCGGCCACAAGGAGAACATCCTCAACTGCGAGTTCAAGGAGATCGGCGTCGGCCTCGCACAGCCCAACGACTACTGGACGCAGAACTTCGGCACGGCCCGATAGCCGTCCCTGCAGGCCGCCGGGCCGGTTGCCCGGGCGCTGCAGATCGAATCCGCCCCGCTGGATCTCATCCGGCGGGGCGGAGTGCTGCCGAGAGTGAGACGCGTCTTCAAGGACTCGGCGCCCCCACCGGCCCGCCCGGCGAGGGTCCCGCACGGCCGGGCGGACCATCGGCAGCCGCAAGGCGCAACGCCCCGTACGCGACGAAGCGCCCCCGCGCAGCGGAAAGGGCCCGGTGTGCCACCGGGCCCTTCCTCGCACGCGGGGTGCCGCGCGTCAGTCCGCCAGGTTCACCGAGCGGGCCGACGTCGCGCCGATCTCCTCCGCGATCTCCGTCAGAACGGCCGGCGGCACCGTGTCGTCGACGGTCAGGACGACGAGCGCCTCGCCGCCTTCCTCCGCGCGGGAGACCTGCATGCCGGCGATGTTGAGACCCGCCTCGCCGAGGATGCGGCCGACGGTGCCGACGACGCCCGGGCGGTCCTCGTAGCGCAGCACCGCCATGTGGTCGGCGAGCGCGAGGTCCACGTCGTGCTCACCGATCGCGACGATCTTCTGGAGGTGCTTGGGTCCGGCCAGCGTGCCGGACACAGCGACTTCCTCACCGCCCGCGAGCGTGCCGCGCACGGTGACGACGTTGCGGTGGTCGGGAGACTCTGAGCTCGTGGTCAGACGGACCTCGACACCGCGCTCCTGCGCGAACAGCGGCGCGTTGACGTACGAGACCGTCTCGTCGACGACGTCCTCGAAGACGCCCTTGAGCGCGGACAGTTCGAGCACCTTGACGTCGTGCTGGGTGATCTCGCCGTACACCTCGACGTCGAGGCGGACCGCGACCTCGCTCGCGAGCGCGGTGAAGATACGGCCGAGCTTCTCGGCGAGCGGCAGCCCCGGGCGCACGTCCTCGGCGATGACACCGCCCTGGACGTTGACGGCGTCCGGGACCAGCTCGCCGGCGAGCGCGAGACGCACCGAGCGGGCGACGGCGATACCGGCCTTCTCCTGGGCCTCGTCCGTGGACGCGCCGAGGTGCGGGGTGCAGACGACCTGGTCGAGCTCGAAGAGCGGCGAGTCGGTGCAGGGCTCCTTCGCGTACACGTCGAGGCCCGCGCCGGCGACCCGGCCCTCCTTCAGCGCGGTGTACAGCGCCGCCTCGTCGACGATGCCGCCGCGCGCCGCGTTGACGATGCGGACGGTCGGCTTGACCTTGTGCAGCGCCTCGTCGCCGATCAGGCCGAGCGTCTCGGGGGTCTTGGGGAGGTGGACCGTGATGAAGTCGGAGACCTCGAGCAGCTCGTCGAGCGAGAGCAGCTTCACGCCCATCTGGGCGGCACGCGCCGGCTGGACGTAGGGGTCGTACGCGACGATCTTCATGCCGAAGGCGGACATGCGCTGGGCGACCAGCACGCCGATGCGGCCGAGGCCGACGACGCCGAGGATCTTCTCGCTCAGCTCGACGCCGGTGTACTTCGAGCGCTTCCACTCGCCGTTCTTGAGCGCGGTGTTGGCCTGGGGGATGTTGCGCGCGGTGGCGACGATCAGTCCGCAGGCGAGCTCCGCGGCCGTGACGATGTTGGACGTCGGTGCGTTGACGACCATCACGCCGGCCTTGGTGGCGGCGGACACGTCCACGTTGTCCAGGCCGACACCGGCACGGGCGACGACGCGCAGCTTCTTCGCGGCGGCGATGGCCTCTGCGTCGACCTTGGTGGCCGAGCGGACCAGGATCGCGTCGACGTCGGCGATCGCGGGGATGAGCTCCGCGCGGTCGGCGCCGTTGCAGTGCCGGATCTCGAAGTCCGGGCCCAGCGCGTCGACGGTGGCGGGCGAAAGCTCTTCAGCGATGAGTACGACAGGTTTCGAGCTCACGTGAGTCCTCACAAGTCCAGTGCGGACGGCCGTCCCGACGGCCGCAGGCGGTGGAGGGGCAAGCCGCGTGGAAGACGCACGACACTGTGGGCCTGACGCGTAGGTGTTGTTGAGCAGTGTAGTGGTGCCGCACGGTGCGTCTTGCGCCTCGTTGGCAGGATCACTCGTCCGTGGCTGGACGAAGTGGAGAAGCGGTCGGGCATACGGGCGAGGGGGGGGGGGGGAAAGGCCCACCCCCCCCCCCCCCCCACCCCCCCCTCCCCCCCCCCCCCCCCCCCCCCCCCCCCCCCCCCCTCCCCCTCCCCCTCC
>NZ_JBVHTA010000033.1:0-59618 GCF_055566095.1 Streptomyces sp. NPDC027962 | reverse complement strand
TGGGGGGGGAGGGGGGGGGGGGGGGGGGGTTTTTTTGGTGGGGGGGGGGGGGGGGGGGGGGGGGGGGGGGGGGGGGGGGGGGGGGGAGAAAACCCCCCCCCCCCCCCCCACCAGGATCACGCCTCGTCGTTGTCGACCCAGCTCATGAGCTTGCGCAGCTCCTTGCCGGTGGTCTCCAGCAGGTGCTCGGAGTCCTGGGTCTTGTACTCGTTGTACTTCTTCAGACCGCCGTGGTACTCGTCCATCCAGTTCTTGGCGAACGTGCCGTCCTGGATCTCGGCGAGGACCTTCTTCATCTCGGCCTTGGTCTGGTCCGTGATGATGCGCGGGCCGGTGACGTAGTCGCCCCACTCGGCGGTCTCGGAGACCGACCAGCGCATCTTCTCCAGGCCGCCCTCGTACATGAGGTCCACGATCAGCTTCAGCTCGTGGAGGCACTCGAAGTAGGCGATCTCCGGCTGGTAGCCGGCCTCGGTCAGGGTTTCGAAGCCCGCCTTGACCAGCGCCGCTGTGCCACCGCAGAGCACGGCCTGCTCGCCGAACAGGTCGGTCTCGGTCTCTTCCTTGAAGGTCGTCTTGATGACGCCCGCGCGGGTGCCGCCGATGCCCTTGGCGTACGACAGCGCCAGATCGAAGGCCTTGCCGGTGGCGTCCTGCTCGACGGCGGCGATGCAGGGAACGCCGCGGCCCTCCTCGTACTGGCGGCGGACCAGGTGGCCCGGGCCCTTGGGGGCGACCATGGCGACGTCGACACCGGCCGGCGGCTTGATGAAACCGAATCGGATGTTGAGGCCGTGGCCGAAGAACAGGGCGTCGCCGTCCTTCAGGTTGTCCTTGATGGACTCCTCGTAGACCTGCGCCTGGATCGGGTCCGGGACCAGGATCATGATGACGTCGGCCTCGGCGGCGGCCTCGGCCGGGGTCACCACGCGCAGACCCTGCTCCTCGGCCTTGGCCTTGGACTTGGAGCCCTCGTGCAGACCGACGCGGACGTCGACACCCGAGTCACGCAGCGACAGCGCGTGGGCGTGGCCCTGGCTGCCGTAGCCGATGACCGCGACCTTGCGGTTCTGGATGATGGACAGGTCGGCATCGTCGTCGTAGAACAGCTCGGCCACTGGGATATCTCCTTGAGGTGCACGTCGTTGGAATGACGCTGTTTGCGTCCCACCGTACGGCGGGATGGGATGGGAAGGTCTCGGGGTCTCGCCAGGCGAGAAGGGTGTTACGCGCTGCGGTCCAGGGCGCGCAGCGACCGGTCCGTGATGGAGCGGGCGCCGCGCCCTATGGCGATCGTGCCGGACTGGACGAGCTCCTTGATGCCGAACTGCTCCAGCATCTTCAGCATCGCCTCGAGCTTGTCACTCGAACCGGTGGCCTCGATGGTGACGGCCTCGGGCGACACGTCGACGGTCTTGGCACGGAACAGCTGGACGATCTCGACGATCTGGGAGCGGGTCTCGTTGTCGGCGCGGACCTTCACCAGCACGAGTTCGCGCTGGATCGCGCCGCCGGGCTCGAGTTCGACGATCTTCAGAACGTTGATGAGCTTGTTCAGCTGCTTGGTCACCTGCTCGAGCGGCAGGTCCTCGACATTGACCACGATGGTGATGCGGGAGATGTCGGGGTGCTCGGTGACGCCGACGGCGAGCGAGTCGATGTTGAAGCCGCGGCGGGAGAACAGGGCGGCGATCCTGGCCAGGATGCCGGGGGTGTTCTCCACCAGGACGGAGAGCGTGTGCTTGGACATGTTCGTCGTTCCTCTTCCTACAGCTCTTCCGGCTCTCAGTCGTCTTCGTTGTCGCCGAAGTCGGGGCGGACGCCGCGCGCTGCCATGACCTCGTCGTTGGAGGTGCCGGCGGCGACCATCGGCCACACCTGCGCGTCCTCGTGGACGATGAAGTCGATGACGACCGGGCGGTCGTTGATGGCGTTGGCCTCGGCGATGGCCCTGTCGAGGTCGTCCGGGGACTCGCAGCGGATCGCGTGGCAGCCCATGGCCTCGGACAGCTTGACGAAGTCCGGGACGCGGGTGCCGGCGCTCTTCTCCAGGCCGGTGGCCTCCGGGCCGGAGTGCAGCACCGTGTTGGAGTAGCGCTGGTTGTAGAAGAGGGTCTGCCACTGGCGGACCATTCCGAGCGCGCCGTTGTTGATGATCGCGACCTTGATCGGGATGTTGTTGAGCGCGCAGGTGACCAGTTCCTGGTTGGTCATCTGGAAGCAGCCGTCGCCGTCGATCGCCCAGACCGTGCGGTCCGGCGCTCCGGCCTTGGCGCCCATCGCGGCCGGGACCGCGTAGCCCATCGTCCCTGCGCCGCCCGAGTTCAGCCAGGTGGCGGGCTGCTCGTAGTCGATGAAGTGGGCGGCCCACATCTGGTGCTGGCCGACGCCCGCCGCGAAGATCGTGCCCTCCGGGGCAAGTTCACCGATGCGCTGGATGACCTGCTGCGGAGCGAGGCTGCCGTCGTCCGGCTGCTCGTAGCCCAGCGGGTAGGTCTCGCGCCAGCGGTTGAGGTCCTTCCACCAGGCGCTGTAGTCGCCGGTGTGACCGTCGTTGTGCTCGGTCTGGACGGCCTGGACCAGGTCGGCGATGACCTCGCGGGCGTCACCGACGATCGGCACGTCGGCGGTGCGGTTCTTGCCGATCTCCGCCGGGTCGATGTCGGCGTGGACGACCTTGGCGTACGGCGCGAAGCTGTCCAGCTTGCCGGTCACACGGTCGTCGAAACGGGCTCCGAGGGCGACGATCAGGTCGGCCTTCTGCAGCGCGGTGACGGCGGTGACCGCACCGTGCATGCCCGGCATTCCCACGTGCAGCGGGTGGCTGTCGGGGAACGCGCCCAGCGCCATCAGGGTGGTGGTGACGGGGGCTCCGGTGAGCTCGGCGAGAACCTTCAGCTCGGCGGTGGCACCGGCCTTGAGGACTCCTCCTCCGACGTACAGGACCGGGCGCTTGGCGCCGGTGATCAGCTTGGCGGCCTCGCGGATCTGCTTGGCGTGCGGCTTCGTCACCGGGCGGTAGCCGGGCAGGTCGGTCTGCGGCGGCCAGCTGAAGGTGGTCTTCGCCTGGAGGGCGTCCTTGGCGATGTCGACGAGGACGGGGCCCGGGCGCCCGGTGGAGGCGATGTGGAAGGCCTCCGCGATGGTGCGCGGGATGTCCTCGGCCTTGGTGACGAGGAAGTTGTGCTTGGTGATCGGCATCGTGATGCCGCAGATGTCCGCCTCTTGGAAGGCGTCCGTACCGATCGCCTTGGAGGAGACCTGGCCGGTGATCGCGACCATGGGCACCGAGTCCATGTGCGCGTCGGCGATCGGCGTGACCAGGTTGGTGGCGCCGGGACCGGAGGTGGCCATGCACACCCCGACCTTGCCGGTGGCCTGGGCGTATCCGGTGGCCGCGTGCCCCGCGCCCTGCTCGTGACGGACCAGGACGTGGCGAACCTTCGAGGAGTCCATCATCGGGTCGTACGCCGGGAGGATCGCGCCGCCCGGAATGCCGAACACCGTGTCGGCCCCCACTTCCTCGAGAGAGCGAATGAGGGACTGCGCGCCCGTGACGTGTTCGACGGTGGCGGACGGCTGTCCGCCGCTACGGGCCCGCGGCTGCGGATGGTGGGCCCCGGAGGCCTGCTCGGTCATCGGCGTTCTCTTCTCGAAGCTGAGGGTTTTGAGAGGGTTTGGTACGCGTTCAATACGTGCCGGTGCAACAAAAAACCCCTCGTGCCGTGAGGCAGGCGAGGGGAGCGCGTCGGGAGGTGTCTGCAGAGCTGTCAGTGCGGCTCTGCTCAGCCGACGCGCTGGCCAAGTACGAGAATTCGGGTGCGCATGGCACTGACCCTCCCCCCGGCGCGGCATCACTGTCAAGCGGGTGGGACGCGCGTCTCATTATTTGAGCCATTCCGGGCAGAGGGAACGCCGCCCGTCAGCACCGGCACGGCCATGCCGTCGGGCACCGGATACTCGTCCCTGACCAGGGCACGGCGCAGCCTGTACTCGTCCAGCGGTCCGGAGAAGGCCATGCCCTGGCCGTGTGTGCAGCCCATGGCGCGCAGCGCCATCACCTGCTCCGGGACGTCCACGCCGTCCGCCACCGACTGCATGCCGAGATCGCCCGCGATCCGCAGCAGCCCGCTGGTGATCTTGTGCAGTCTCGCCGACTCGACGACGCCCTCCACCAGTCCTCTGTCCAGTTTCAGTACGTCCACCGGGAGCCGGCGCAGCGCGTTGATCGCCGCGTATCCGCTGCCGAAGCCGTCCAGGGCGATGCGTACGCCCAACCTGCGCAGGGCGGTCAACCGCTGCTCCAGCTCGTCGAAGGAGATCCGGGGGTCGCTGTCCGCGAGCTCGATGACCAGTGCGCCCGACGGCAGCCCGTGGCGCGTGAGCAGGGCCTCGATGGAGCCGAGCGGGAGCGATCTGTCCAGCAGGAGACGGGCCGACAGACGCACGGAGACCGGCGTCCTGCGCCCGGGTCCGCCGCGCTCCGCCGCCTGCCCGACGGCCTCCTCGAGCAGCCAGCGGCCGAGCTCGGCGGTCCGGTCGCCCTCGTCGGAGACCCGCAGGAACTCGGCCGGCGTGAACAGGATGCCCTGGGCGGAGCGCCAGCGGGCCTGCGCGGAGACCGCCGCGATCCGGCCGGTGGTGAGGCTCACGACCGGCTGGTGCAACAGCGCGAACTCGCCCTCGTGGAGCGCGCTGCGCAGCCGGGCGTCCAGTTCCGTGCGGCGGACGACCTCGGCCTGCATCTGGGGCACGTACAGCTCGACGCGGTCCTTGCCGGCGGCCTTGGCCCGGTACATGGCGAGGTCGGCGTTGCGCATGAGGTCAGTGGGGCTTATCGCGGGCTCGGCGAAGGCGACACCGATGGAGGCGGCGACCCGCACCTCGGCGCCGTCGACGCGGTACGGCTGGGAGAGCATCAGCCGCAGCCGGTCGGCGATCTCGTGGACCTGGGACTCGCGGGCGGACCGGTCGCGGGAGCCGTCGCCGACGATGAGCGCCGCGAACTCGTCGCCGCCGAGCCGGGCCGCCGTGTCCCCGGCCCGTACGGATTCGGCCAGTCGCCGCGCCGCCTGGATGAGCAGCTCGTCGCCCGCCTGATGGCCG
Organism: Streptomyces sp. NPDC027962; assembly: GCF_055566095.1. Lineage (NCBI taxonomy): Bacteria > Bacillati > Actinomycetota > Actinomycetes > Kitasatosporales > Streptomycetaceae > Streptomyces > Streptomyces sp. NPDC027962. Next base: position 54,512 of record NZ_JBVHTA010000033.1, on the reverse strand, counting down.
AGCCGGTCGTTGACGCCCTTGAAGCCGTCCAGGTCGATGAAGAGCACCGCCGTGCCCTCGTCACCCGATCTGCGGCCGGTGAGCGCCCCTCTGACCCGCTTGGTGAACAGGGCCCTGTTGGGCAGGTCGGTGAGCGGGTCGTGCTCCGCGTTGTGCTGCAGCTGAGCCTGGAGCCGCACCCGCTCGGTGACGTCCCGGCTGTTGAAGATCAGGCCGCCGTGATGGCGGCTGACGGTCGACTCCACATTGAGCCACTCCCCCGAGCCCGACCGGAACCGGCACTCCATGCGGGTCGTGGACTCCTCCGAGGGAGAGGCCGCGAGGAAGCGGCGCAGCTCGTGCACGACGCGGCCGAGGTCCTCCGGGTGGATGAGCGAGGCCAGCTCGGAGCCGACCAGTTCCTCCGCGTCGCGGCCGTAGACCCCGGCGGCGGCGGGTGAGACGTAGCGCAGCACCCCTGAGGGCGCGGCGATCATGATGACGTCGCTCGACCCCTGGACCAGCGAACGGAAGTGGTTCTCCTTCTGCGCCAGTTCGTGGGTGAGGGCGATGTTGTCCAGGAGCATGATGCCCTGCCGTACGACGAGGGCGAGGACGACGGTGCACCCGGTGAGGACGACGACCCGGTCGACCCGGCGGCCCTCGATGACGTTGTAGAGGATGCCCAGCGTGCAGACGGCGGCGGCGAGGTACGGCGTGAGCGCGGAGAGCGAGCTCGTGACGGGGCGGCCCTGGTGCCTCGGACCCCTGGGCGGCCGGACGGTGTCTGACATCCTGCGCGCTCCCCAGGGGGCGTATGCGAGCAGCAGCGAGCCCGCGAACCAGCCGGCGTCGAGCAGCTGACCGGAGCGGTAGCTCTCGCGCAGCAGCGGTGAGGTGAAAAGGGCGTCGCACAACACGGTCAGCGCGAGGCCCGCGATGGCCGTGTTGACCGCGGACCGGTTGGCGGACGAGCGCCGGAAGTGCAGCGCGAGGATCATGCTGACCAGCACGATGTCCAGCAGCGGATATGCGAGAGCAAGCGCGGCCGGTGCGACGCTCTCGCCCTGGGCCTGGGCGGTGTGGGCGAGTGCCAGGCTCCAGGAGAGAGTGAGCAGCGAGCCGCCGATCAGCCAGGCGTCGAGCCCGAGGCAGACCCAGCCGGCCTTGGACACGGGCCGCTTGGCGAGGACCAGGAGTCCGACGATGGCGGGCGGGGCGAAGCACAGGAAGAACACGTCGGCCACGGACGGGCTCGGCACCTCGCGGCCGAGTACCGCCTCGTACCAGCCCCAGACGGCGTTCCCCGCGGCCGCCATGCCGGAGGAGATTGCGAACAGCAGCCAGGCGGGCCGGAAATGGCATTTCGCCGTGCGGGCGTAGAGGAGGCACGAGACGGCGGCGATCACGGCGGCGACGCTGAGGCCGAAATCGCCCATGATCACGGCCAGTTCGGGTGAGCCCCAGCCGAAGGCGGCCCCCACCCCGTACCCGGCGCACACGCCCGCCAGGGCGAGCTGGTGAACGAGCGCCGAGCCGCCGCGCGGCCCGGCGTCCTGGAGCATCAACGCTCCCGGCGCGCTCATCGCGCGCTCCAGGGGTGCGCCGCCTGCCCGGGCGGCGGAAGCTGCCTGCGCAGCGGAGCGCGCAGAGGTCGCGGACGGCTGCCCCGCCGCATCGGATCGTGGGTCCATCGGCCCTGCATCGCCCGTCGCCCCCCTCACGCCTGATCGACAATCAGTTCGCGCCACAGCACCACCCCTCGCACGGTGCAGCCCCCAGGTCGGGACGATACACCAATATCGTCACTCAGGGACATAGTCCCTCTACTCTCCGTGACGGACTGCGACGATCAAGGCACGCCATGCATTCGAGTGACTTCGGAGCGTATTCGCAACCGGAACCCCAAGCGCGTTATCCGGTCGTCACGACGACGTTGCGCAGGGCCTCCCCGGCCACGAACCGGCTGACCTGAGCGGCCAGCAGCCGCTTCGCGCGCGGCATGAACGCCGAGGTGGAGCCGCCGACATGGGGACTGATCAGGACTCCGGGCGCGTGCCAGAGCGGATGACCGGCGGGGAGCGGCTCGGGGTCCGTGACGTCGAGCGCGGCGGTGATCCGTCCGCTCTCCACCTCCGCGAGCAGGGCCTTTGTGTCGACGACCGGACCCCGGGAGACGTTGACCAAAAGCGCGCCGTCTTTCATCCGGCCCAGGAACCCGGCTCCCACCAGGCCTTTCGTCTGCTCGGTGAGCGGCGTGGACACGATCACCACGTCCGCGTCGGGGAGCAGGACCGGAAGGTCGGTGAGTGCGCGCACTTCGCCGCGCTCCGTTGTCCGGGCGGAGCGCGCGACGCGCGCCACCCGCGCGCACTCGAAGGGTACGAGCCGGTCCTCGATGGCGGCGCCGATGGAGCCGTAGCCGACGATGAGCACCGACTTGTCGGCGAGGGCCGGATAGAAACCGGCACGCCACACCTCGGCGTCCTGGCCGCGTACGAAACCGGGGATGCCGCGCAGGGAGGCCAGGGTCAGGGCCAGCGTGAGTTCGGCGGTGGAGGCCTCGTGGACACCCCTGGCATTGCACAGCCGTACACCGGCGGGCAGGGACGAAAGCCCTGGTTCCACATGGTCGATTCCTGCGGAGAGGGCCTGCACGACCCGTACGGACTTCATCGCGGCGAGCGGCCGTATGGCGACCTCCATGCCCTTCATGTAAGGGACCGCGTAGAAGACGCAGTCGGCGGGGTCGGCCGGGAACTCGGGTCCGCCGTCCCAGAAGCGGTAATTCAGGCCCGTCGCGGAAGGCGCGGGAAGCCCTTCGATCTCGTCGGCGGGAACGGGAAGCCACACGTCAGCAGTCATGGTCAGGAGGCTATGCGAAGGCCGGCGCGGCGCATTGGTTAGCTTTGTGGAGCGGCCGAGGGAGAGGTACGGGGAGTTGGAGCGCAGGTCAATCGGTGCGGCGGGCCTCGAAGTGGGCGCGGTGGGCCTCGGCTGCATGCCGATGAGCTGGGCGTACACCGGCTCCCAGCAGCGCGGGGAGCGGTCGCTTCGGACCGTCCACAGCGCTCTCGACTCCGGTGTCAGCCTGCTGGACACGGCCGACATGTACGGGCCGTTCACCAACGAGCTGCTGCTGGGGCGGGTGCTCAAGGAGCGACGGGCCGACGCCTTCGTTTCGACGAAGGTGGGTCTGCTGGTCGGCGACCAGCACATCGTCGCCAACGGCCGCCCCGGGTACGTGAAGCGGGCCTGCGACGCCTCGCTGCGCCGGCTGCAGACAGACGTGATCGACCTGTACCAGCTGCACCGCGCCGACCCCGAGGTTCCGGTCGAGGAGACCTGGGGCGCCATGGCGGAGCTGGTGGGCGCCGGCAAGGTGCGGGCGCTCGGAATGTGCGCGGTAGGTGCGCGGGCGCCGCGCCGCTCGGCGGGCGACCTGTACGAAGGAACGATCCGCCAACTGCAGCGGGTGCAGCAGGTGTTCCCGGTGAGCGCCGTACAGGCGGAGTTGTCGGTGTGGTCTCCGGAGGCGCTGGAGCGGCTGCTCCCGTGGTGCGAGGCACGCGGGGTGGGGTTCCTGGCCGCGATACCGTTGGGGAACGGGTTCCTGAGCGGGACGCTCACGCCGGGGCAGGGGTTCGAACCGGACGACGTGCGGGCGCGCCACCCACGGTTCACGGCGGAGATGATGGCGGCCAACCAGCCGGTGGTGGCGGGGCTGCGCAGGATCGCGCAGCGGCACGGCCCGGGGACGACTCCGGCGCGGGTGGCCCTGGCCTGGGTGCTGGGCGCAGGCCGGCATGTGGTGCCCGTGCCGGGGACGAAGCGTCCCGAGTGGGCGGTGGAGAACGCGGGCGCCACGGCGCTCCGGCTGACGCCGCACGATGTGGCGGAGATCGCGGCGCTGCCGACTGCGCGGGGCTCGTGGGATTGAGGCCACGGACCACCCCGGCACCGGCCCGGACGGTGGCGGGGCCGCCGTGGGCCTGTCGTTCGGATCGGGCGGGCCCGGCACGGTCCAGGCCTTCGGCCTTGCCCGCGCCGCGGGCTTGTCCGGGGCCGTGGGCTGGCCCGGGCCGCGGACTTGTCCGGGGCCGCGGACTTGGCTGCGACTTCTCGGCAAGATCGGGAACCTCGACGGCGGCTGCGGTGTAAGAAGGGCAGGAAGGCAGCTCCAGCCGCCGTCGAAGGGATCAGAACCGTGCACCGTCCTGCAGCAGCCGTCGTGGCCGCCGTCGCCCTCCTGTTCGCGGCCGGGTGCTCGTCGGGCGACAAGACGAACCCGGCCACTGCGACCTCGGACTCCTCCAAGGGGTCGGCCGCCCCTTCGACCCCGGCGTCGAGTGCCGCGCCGAGCCCCACGGGTCCGCCCGCGAAGGGGTCCGTGAAGGTCGTGTCCACCCTGACCGAGGATCTGAAGTCGCCCTGGGGCGTGGCGGCGCTGCCGGGCGGTGACCTGCTCGTCGCCTCGCGGGACGAGGGGACGATCAGCCGGGTCGACGCCGAGAGCGGCAAGAAGACCGAGATCGGCTCCGTGCCGGGGGTCGCTCCGGGCGGCGAAGGCGGCCTGATGGGCCTCGCCGTCTCCCCCTCCTTCGCCTCCGACAAGATGGTCTACGTCTACTTCACCACCGCCTCCGACAACCGCATCGCCCGTCTGCTGTACGACGAGCAGAAGCCGGCCGGGCAGCAGCTGGGGGCTCCGGACACCGTGCTCCGGGGCATTCCCAAGGGAGTCATCCACAACGGCGGACGGATCGCGTTCGGCCCCGACAAGATGCTGTACGCGGGCACGGGCGAGACCGGTGAGACGGGCCTCGCCCAGGACAAGGAGTCCCTGGGCGGCAAGATCCTCCGTATGACACCGGACGGACGGCCCGTCCACGGCAATCCGGACGCCGACTCCGTCGTCTACTCCTACGGCCACCGCAACGTGCAGGGGCTCGCCTGGGACTCCGAGAAGCGCCTGTGGGCGGCCGAGTTCGGGCAGGACACCTGGGACGAGCTCAATCTCGTCGAGCCCGGGAAGAACTACGGCTGGCCGGAGGTCGAGGGCAAGGCCGGCAGGGCCGGGTTCGTCGACCCGGTCGCCCAGTGGAAGACGGCGGACGCATCCCCGAGCGGCATCGCCTACGCCCAGGGATCGATCTGGATGGCAGGGCTGCGCGGCGAGCGCCTGTGGCGCATCCCGCTGGCCGGAGCGGAACCTTCCGCGGACCCCCGGCCGTTCCTCGAAGAGAAGTACGGCCGCCTGCGTACGGTCGTTTCGGCGGGCGGGGACAAGCTCTGGCTCGTCACCAGCGAGACGGACACCCGGGGCACCCCCGGGCCGGGCGACGACAAGATCCTCCGGCTGGAAGTGCGATAGGGCCTCTCAGCCGGCCTTGATCCGTACGAGAGGCCCTGAGAGGTGGTCGATCCGTGTTCAGCGCCTTCGAGGAAGTCTTCGCGCCCGGCCGCAAACACACCGATGACGAGCGCAACCGTCTCGCCCTGACCCGGGTCGACGTCGCCGACGGCGACCCGGGCCGCGGACCGATAGACCTCGCCTCGGGCAAGGTGACGGTCAGGGCATCGGCCGCCGGGCCGTCAGCAGGCCCGTCAGACGGCCCCGCCGTCGGCCGGGTCGGCGAAGAGACGGAGCCGGTGGGCGACGGCGGCGGCCTCGCCGCGGCCGGAGACTCCGAGCTTGGCGAGAATGTTGGAGACGTGGACGCTCGCCGTCTTGGGTGAGATGTACAGCTCCTCGGCTATCCGGCGGTTGGTGTGGCCGGCCGCGACCAGTCGCAGCACGTCCTGCTCACGGCGGGTGAGGCCGAGCGCCGGAGCGGCGGTCGCCGCCCCGGTCACGGCGCCGGCCGCGTCGTCCGCGCGGTCCGGGCCGCCGGTTCCCTCGCTGCCGCCGGTGCCTGCGCCGTCTGTGAGGGAGACGCGGGCGCGCCGGGCCAGCAGCGCGACGTCCTCGCCCAAGGGGCGCGCGCCGAGTTGCTCGGCGACGGTCCGGACCTGACGCAGCAGCCGGCCCGCGTGCGCGCGGTCCGGGTCACCCGTGCCGGCCCCGGCCAGGCGCAGCAGTGACTCCGCCCACCGCAGCCGCACTCTTGCCAGGTCGTAGGGGCGGTCCAGCGCCTCGAACGCCGCTCCCGCTTCCGCCCAGTCGGTGACCGCGTCCCCGTCGTCGGCGCACCGCAGCTCCGCACGTACCCACAGTTCATGAGCACGCCACACGGGCACCGAGGTCACCAGGCATTTCGCCGCCCTGCGGATGCGTTCGACCGCCGCCGCACGGCCCGGCTCCGCCGCGGGCAGCCCCCGGGTGTCGGTCTCGAGGCGCGCGGCGGCGAGAAGCAGGGGCCAGGCGAGGTGGTGGGTGCCGGGCGGGAATCCGGAGCCCATGGCGCGCTCAGCCTCCGCCCTCGCGTCGAACAGCCGCCCTTGCGCCGCGGCGATCTGCAGTGCGACCGTCGCCGCGGGCAGCGCGGTCTGGGGTACGCGGGTGACGGGGCCGAAGTGTTCCTTCGCGGCCTCCAGCAGGGTGGCGGCCGTCGACGTGTCTCCGCGGTGCACGGCGAGTGCCGCGAGCCAGACACCCGCGTACCCCCGGGGTTTGGGGCCGAGCGCGATGTTCAGGGCGATCGTGGCGGACTCCCGCATCTCGTCCCATCGGCCGAGGGACAGACAGGACTCGGCAAGGTTGACCCTGACCCACGCCTCGCTGTCCAGGAGGCCGTACTTCCGCGACTTCTTGATCCCCTGGGCGAGGATGGGCAATGCCTCCTTGGAGCGGCCGAGGCTCTCCAGTACGGACGGCAGATTCACATGAGCGCTGCCGATGTGCGCGGGCAGCCCGAGTGCGACGACACGGTCCCTGACGGCGTACATCTCCGCGAGCCCCGCGTCGATGTCCCCCGCGTCGACCATGAGGCCGCCGAGAGTGAGACGGGCACGCAGCTCGATGTCCTCCTCCCCGACCATCCGCGCGTACTGCACCGCCTGTTCAGCCGTGGCGAGGCTGCCGGGCCCCGGGTCGTAGCGCATCCCCCACACGGCTGCCTCCGCAAGCACCTCCGCATGGACCGCGGACGGCGGCAGACCGTGCACGAACTCCTGGGCGGCGCTGATCTCCGCCCAGCCGTCGCCGCGGCCCAGGGCCGAGATCAGCCGGGAGCGCTGGACCGAGAACCAGGCGGCACGCAGCAGGTCGTTCTCCGCCTCGGCCATCCGCTGACCGCGTTTGGCCGTCTTCAGGGCGCGCTCTCTGTCGCCGCAGAGCCGGCCGGCGACGACGGCTTCCGCCATCAGGTCGAGGAAACGCAGCGGTGTGGTGGCCGGATCGCAGCCGCACGCGGGGTATACCTCGGCGTGGTCGAGGGGCCGCAGCGCGGCGCGCACCTCGGCGGGGGCGCTGTCCCAGAGTTCCATCGCCCTCTCGAGCAGCCGCAGTTGCTCGGCGTAGGCATGGCGACGCCGAGCGCCGACCGAGGCTCTCAGCACCGCGGGGAGCGCCTTGGCGGCGTCGTTGGCGCGGTACCAGTAGGTGGCGAGGCGCGTCGCCCGCTCCTCCTCACGCACCAGTTCGGGCTGGGTCTCCAGGGCCTCGGCGTAAAGGCGGTTGAGTCGCGAGCGTTCCCCGGGCAGCAGGTCGTCACTCACGGCCTCGCGGGCCAGCGAGTGACGAAAACGGTAGCCGTCGCCGTCCGGTGCGGCCAGCAGGATGTTCGCGCCGACGGCGGTGCGCAGCGCCGCGATGAGGTCGTCCTCCGAGAGTCCGGCGACGGCGTGCAGCAGTCCGTGCTCGACGGTCGAGCCGCCCTCCGCGACAACCCGTGCCACGCGCTGCGCGTCCTCGGAAAGGGCCTCGATGCGTACGAGCAGGATGTCGCGCAGCGAGTCGGGCAGACCCGGGCAGTTGCCGCCGCTGAGGCCGGCGGCGAGCTCCTCGACGAAGAAGGCGTTGCCGTCGGACCGCTCGAAGACCTGGTCCACCAGCGCCGGGTCGGGCTCCGCGGCCAGGATTCCGGCCATCTGGCGTTGCACCTCCGCGCGGTTGAAGCGCGGTAGCTCGATCCGCTGGACGGTGCGCATCCGGTCGAGTTCGGCAAGGAAGGGGCGCAGCGGGTGGCGGCGGTGGACGTCGTCGGAGCGGTAGGTGGCGATCAGGACGAGCCGGCCGCGGCGCAGCGTGCGGAACAGGTAGGCGAGCAGATGCCGGGTGGAGGCTCCGGCCCAGTGCAGGTCCTCCAGCACCAGGACGACGGTGCGTCCGGCGGCGAGACGCTCCAGCAGTCGCGCGGTGAGTTCGAAGAGGCGGGCCATGCCGTCCTCGTCGTGCCTGCCGTGCTCGCCGCCCGCCGGCCCCAGTTCGGGCAGGAGCCGCGCCAGTTCCTGCTCCTGGTCTTCGGCGGCTGCGGCGAACTCCCCGGGGAGCCGCCGGTGCAGGGTGCGCAGTGCGGTCGAGAAGGCCGCGAACGGCAGCTCGTCCGCGCCGATCTCGACGCACCCGCCGACGGCGACGACCGCGCCCCGGCGGCACGCCTCGCCCAGCAGCTCCTCGACGAGCCGGGTCTTGCCGACGCCCGCCTCGCCGGAGACGAGCAGGGCCTGCGGCTCGCCCGGGCCGCCTCCGGCGCCGGGCGAGCCGCCGCCGGCGGCGCGGTCGAGCGCGTCGGTGAGAAGGGTCAGCTCACCGGCGCGGCCGACGAACACCGGGCTGACGGACCTGGTTTCCACACCGGGGAGCATCGCACAACCGTCCGGGGCTGGCTTGATCATTATTCGGTCGGGGCATGGTGCGGGTCATGCGGCCCTGGTGAACCGGCTGCTGTCCGGTGAACTCACCCGCCCCCCACCTTCGTTCCTGCCGGATGAACGCGCGGTGCGACGAGCGCGCGGTTTCCGCGGGACGCGGCGCTCCGCCTCGGCCTCGCGGAGCAGGTCGGCACGGCGCAGCTGCTGGATCTCGTAGTCGAACATCTCGTTCCTCCTTGTCGTCGGGGCTCTGCGGCCCCGTGGATGTCTCCACACTCCCGCCTCAGGGCGGACGGCCGCATCGGGCGACTGCCGGATCTTCGGGGGCCGGGGGGCCTTAGACGTCCGGGCGGGGGGTGCTTAGTCCCTGGCGGAGCCCGGGTGCTCGGTACCGGGACCCGGGGTGCCCGGTCCTGCGGGGGCCGGGGTGCCCGGTCCTGCGGGGGCCGGGGTGCCCGGTGCTTGGCCGGGCCCGGTTCCCGCCGGTTCAGGTGCGGGCCACGGTGTCGGGCGTCTGAGGCCGGGCGTCAGGGCGAGGGTGACCGCGGCCGAGGCGGCGGCCATCACGGTCATGGCGGTCGCGGACGAGGTGAACTGCGCGACGCCGCCGGCGACCGCCGCTGCGACGCCCTGCATCGTGAGCATTCCCGAGGAGTGCAGCCCGAAGGCATGACCGCTCAGCTCGCCGGGTGTCAGAGACATCAGGCGTTCCTGGAGCAGCAGACTCGCGGAGAAGCCGATCGATCCCACGGTCACGGCCGCGAGCGCCACCGGCAGGGCGGGGTGCAGTACGAAGATCAGGTACGGGGCGGCCAACAACAGCAGCAGCGGTGGTGCACCGAACCGTTCGCGCCAACGTCTGGGCACGAACCGGCCGGTCAGGGTGTCCCCCGCCAGCATGCCCACAGCCGCGAAGGCGAACAGCAGACCCGCGTGGCGCGGAGCGTAGGACACGAAGAGGGACTCGCAGCCGACGACGAGACCGCCTGGCACCCACAGGGCGAGGTAGACGCGCCGGCGCGGTTTCGCCGCCCACAGGCGGGCGTTGGTCCGCCAGGTCTCGCCCACGGACGGACGGCCCTTCGCACGCGGCGGGCGTCTCGCCAGGCCGACACGGGCGACGGCTGCGGCGACGGCGTACAGGGCGGCGCCGGCGAGCAGGGCACCGCGCGGCGTCAGGACGTTGACGAGTACGCCGCCGATCGCGTAAGCGCAGATCTGCAGGCTGCCCGCGCACATGTTTAGCACCGAACGGCCGAGCAGGTATCCCTCCGGGGGCAGGATCTCGGTGAGGAGGCCGTAGCGGACTCCGCCGCCGACCGAGCCGATCATGCCCTGCACCGCCAGGATCACGAAGATCGCCCACACAGGCAGCCCGGGCAGGGCCAGCACGGCGGTACCGACGGCGAAGGAGAGCGCCAGCCCCACGGTCGCGGCGCGCGGCGGCAGCCGGTCAGCCGCCGACAGCAGGACACTCGCGCCGATCATCTGCGCCAGTAGCGGGCCGAACATGCTGAGGGCGGCGAGCAGCGGCGACCGGGTCGCGCCGTAGACCATTGTGCCGAGGGCGAGTCCGCTCACCGTCAGCGCCGCCACGTGCGCGGCGGAGGCCGCAAGCAGCGGAACGAACTCCGGTGTCCGGAAGAGCTGTTGGTAGGTGCGCATGGACGGAGTGTCCGCAGCCGCCCGGGCGCGGAGTCAATGTTTCGCGCGGAGGCGAAACCGTGGGCTGGTGGTAGGACATGGGGGGCCGCTCGCGGCGGCTCAGGGCTCGTAGACGTACGGCGTCGTGGTGCACAGACGGACGAAACCGAGCCGTTCCAGGATGGGCCTGCTGTCCTCCGACGCGTCGACCTGCAGATAGCGGACGCCCTTGCCCGCGGCAATACGGGCCCGATGCGCCACCAGAGCACGGTAGATGCCTCGGCCCCGCCACGCGGCGAGGGTGCCGCCGCCCCAGAGACCGGCGAACTCCGTGCCCGGGTACAGCTCCATACGTGCCGAGGAGACGGGCAGGTCGCCCGCCATCGCGAGGGTGATGTCGAGTGTGTCGGGGGTACTGGCCAGCTGGGCCGTCAACTGCTCGCCCAGCCGGGCGCTGCCCGTGCCGAACGCCTGCTCGTGGACCTGTGCGACAAGGTCGATGCCTGCCTCGTCGGTCACCCTCTCCAGCCTTACCCCGTCGGGCAGTTCGACGCCGGTGGAGAGGGCGGCCACCTCGCCGACCATCACCGTCTCGTCCGGCTCGGGCGTGAACCCGGCGGCGAGCAGCCGCGCGCCGAGGTCGTGCGGCGTGTCGTAGCTGTACAGCTTCCATTCGAAAGGGCGGTCGAGGGCGGTGAAGTACCGCACCTGCTCGGCGATCACCGCGTCCGCGGCGTCCGGGCCGAGTGAGGACCAGACGACGCCGCTCCAGCCTCCGTCGGCGCCCGTCTGCCGCACCACGTCACCCGCCCGTTCGCCGGGAGAGGCGTCGCGGCGGAGCCGTCGGTCGAAGAGTGCGAGAGCGGCGTCCTGATCGCGGTGGTCCATCGGGGCATTGCAGCACCGGCTGGACCGGACGGCCATCGGTTTTCCGCGGGACGGGCCTCGGCCCGGGCGCCCCTCGGCTCGTCGGCCCGTGTGCGCGTCGGCTCGTGGGGCTATGAGCCGGACGGCGCCTGGTGCCTGTGCCACTCCGATGCCAGCACGGACCAGACCTGGGTGCTCTGCCACACCCCCTGATACAGGAAGTCCTCGCGGCGGGTGCCCTCGTGGGTCATGCCCAGTCGCCTGGCGACGTTGATGCTCGGCTCGTTCGCGGAGGAGACCTGCCACTCCACGCGGTGCAGTCCGCGCTCCCTCAGTGCCCAGTCGATGATCACGGTCACCGCGCGGGTCACCAGGCCCCGGCCGACGGCCGAGGGCTCCAGCCAGCAGCCGGCTTCGCAGGTGCCGCCGGCCGGATCCATGGTGCGGAACAGGACGCCGCCCACGAGGGTGCCGTCCAGCCAGATGCCGTAGATGCGTCCGGCGTCGGCGGCCGCCTTGTCCGCGTACGACTGAAGGAACTCCGCGGCCGAGGCGACATCCTTGGCGCGGTCCGGCAGCCCGATGTGCCGGCCGATGAAGTCGCGTCCACGCTCGATGTGGGCGAAGAACTCGTCGGCCTGCCAGGGTTCCAGCGGACGAAGTTCCGCTCCGTCGTCACCGAGGCTTGTCGCGAACACAGAGATCCTCCATGGGTCGTCGCGCGGGCGCGGATCACACGGCCACACGCACGGTCTGGCGCGCCGCACGGTCACGGTACGCGCACGGTCAGGGCGCGCCGCGCGGATCACGGCACGCGTTCGCCGTCCCCGACGGGGCGCTGCTCCGGGATCTTCGCATGCTCGGCGTCGCGGCATTCCGGCTTTTCGATGCTGATCCGCGGCAGCGCCCGGTCCAACCACCCGGGCAGCCACCAGTTCGCGCCGCCGAGCATGTGCATGAGGGCGGGCACCAGCAGGGTGCGCAGTACGAACGCGTCCAACGCCACGGCCGCGGCGAGCCCGATGCCGAACATGGCGATGACCCGGTCGCCGCTGAGCACGAACGCGAGGAACACGGAGATCATGATGACGGCGGCGGAGTTGATCACCCGGCTGGTCTCGGCCAGACCGACCCGTACCGCACGCCGGTTGTCGCCGGTCTCCAGCCACTCCTCGTACATCCGGCTGACCAGGAAGACCTGGTAGTCCATGGAGAGCCCGAAGAGCACGGACACCATGATGACGGGAAGGAAAGGCTCGATCGGTCCGGCGCTGCCGAGGGCCAGCAGTTCGCTTCCCCAGCCCCACTGGAAGATCGCGACGACGACGCCGAAGGCGGAGGCGACGGCGGCCACGTTCATCACGGCCGCCTTCAGCGGAATGCCGATGGACCGGAAGGCGAGGAGCAGCAGCAGGCAGCCGAGGGCGATCACGACGCCGACGAAGAGCGGCAGCTTTCCGACGATGACGTCGGCGAAGTCGTCGTAGCTCGCAGTGATCCCGCCGACGTGCACCCGCAGCGAGGTGCCGTCCGCGGCGGCCGGCAGGATGTCCGAACGCAGGTGGTCGACCAGCTCGCTCGTCGCCTTCGACTGCGGCGCCGACTCGGGCACGACGGTGAGCAGGGCGGTGTCACCGCTGCCGTTGAACGCGATCGGGCCCACCGAGGAGACACCGTCCGTGGCCTGGAGGTCCTCGCGGAGCCGGGCCATGGCCACCTGGTCGTCGGGGCCGTCCAGTTCGGCGACGAGCGTCAGTGGGCCGTTGACACCAGGGCCGAAGCCGTCCGCGAGCAGGTCGTACGCCTGGCGGGTGGTGGCGGAGGCGGGCCCGTTGCCCTGGTCGGAGGTGCCGAGGTGGAGCGAGAGCGTCGGCAGCGCGAGCACGACCATGACGGCCGAGGCGAGCGCGCCCAGCAGCTTCGGGTGGCGCTCGACGAAGGCGGACCAGCCTGCGGCGAAGCCGGTCGGCGGCTCGGGCTGCGGCCCGTGCGCCGCCAACCGGCGTCGCTCCGTGCGGCTCAGGGCCCGCATGCCGATGAACGACAGCAGGGCGGGCAGCAGCGTCACGGACGCGGCGACGGTGAGGACGACGGTGAGGGAAGCGGCGACCGCGACGCCGTTCAGGAAGCCGAGCCGCAGTATCAGCATGCCGAGGAGGGCGATACAGACGGTGGCGCCGGCGAAGACGACGGCGCGGCCCGTCGTGGCCACGGCTTCGCGGGCCGCTTCCGCCACCGGCAGGCCGCGTTTGAGGCCCTTGCGGTGTCTGGTGACGATGAACAGCGCGTAGTCGATACCGACGCCCAGACCGATCAACAGGCCAAGCATGGGTGCGAAGTCGGCGACGGTCATCACATGGCCGAGCAGCACTATGCCCGCGTAGGCGATGCCCACGGACACGAGGGCGGTGGCTATGGGCAGCACACCGGCGGCGAAGGAGCCGAAGGCGAGGAAGAGGACGACGGCCGCCACCGCGACACCGACGATCTCCGCGGCATGGCCCTCCGGCGCCTCGGTGAGCGCCACGGCGCTGCCGCCGAGTTCCACGTCGACGCCGTCGCCCTCGGCCGCCTTGGCGGTGTCGACGAGAGCCCTGGCCTGTGACTCGGCGATATCCGCTACCGGGTCGTCGAAGAGGACCACGGCGAAGGCGGTGCGGGAGTCCGGGCTGATCTGGGCGGCACTCGCACTGCCGTAGGGGCTCGCGACGGAGGCGATGCCGTCGAGTTCCGCGACGTCGTCGAGCATCAGGGACATGCGGGTCTCGATGTCGGGCGCGCGAACGCTGCCGGTGTCGGTGTGCCAGACGATGGTGTCGCTGTCACCGCCCCGCCCGTGGAAGCCTTCGTCGAGCAGGACGGTGGCACGGCCGGACTCGGTGCCCGGAACCTCGTAGTCGTCGGAGTACGCGGCCCCCGCCGAGACCGCCGCGGCCGCCGCACCGCCGAGGGTGAGCAGCCAGAGCAGGACGACGGCGAGGCGGTGCGCGACACACCACCGGGCGATTGCTGCCAACGGACCGGCTCCCCTGTGGTTCGTTGATCTTTGTTCGGGAACAGCCCGCAAAGAACTCATGACCTGTACAAAGAGATACTCTGACAGTCAATTTCGATCTTTTGCACCATCCGTGGCGTTAGTCACACGGGCGGGACGCATGCATGCGGCTCAGCCGGAGATGTCGGGCGGCCGTTCTGGCGACGGGAATCGGCCTTGGTCCACAAGTCCCGGGGAATTGTCGGTGCCGGCTGGCACCATGGCCGACATGGAAAACAGGGGGATCCACCAGACGGCCCTGACACCCGCGGACGCCGCGGAGTTCGCCCGCATGCTCCATGACGCCCCCGGTCCGCACCTCGGCCGCTCCCCCGTCCCGGTGCTCGTCCACGGCCCCGGAGCGTGGTCCGCCGAGCGGCGCGCCGCCCTCCAGACGGTGTACAACACGATCGTCGCCCGGATCGGTGAGCCCACGCTCTACGGCGGCGCCTCCGAAGCTCCCAGCGTTCGCTGGCGCGACGGCCGCCGGGTCGTGCTGCTCTCCGGGGACCGGCAGCAGGTGAGGCTGTCCGTCCATGACACGGCGACGTTGGAGAGCGAGGAGCACCGCGCCTTCGAGTGGGGCGGCGCGTGGTCCGGTGGCGAGCCTCACGACGTCGCCGCCCTGCCATACATATGGCAGTTGGACCGCAGCGGACCCGGGGAGCGTCCGACCTCCCGTCCGAACGGCCGGCTCGCCGCCGACCTCGCGCAGTTCCAGTACGGGCTGGAGCTGCTGCTCGCGGCGTGGGTGGAGCAGCTGCCGGTGCAGGTCGGCTCCGACTGGGCGAGCTTCTGCCTGACCAGTGCCGCCGACCGCGGCCGTCAACTGCTCGTCTCCTACAGCCTCGAGGACGGTCTGCACGCCTCGATCGACGACCGCGACTGCGAGGACAGCGAGGACCGGGCCCGTGTGATGCTCGCCCGCGGCTGGCAGAGCAGGGACCGCGGCTGGTGGCAGACGGACTTCACCCACCCCGAGCCCGCATGTGCCACGGCCCTGGCCGCCCTGGTCGTCACCGAGCTGCGCGCCCGGGGCACCCGGGCACCGGAGGAGCTGCGCGCACGGGACGTGAGCTGCAAGGACCGCGGCGAGTTGTGGCTACCGGGCCTGGGCATCCGGCACTGATCCGGAAGACCGACCCGCACCGCGGCCCTGCGCACTACTCGAAAGCGCCGACGAGCCCCATGACCGGCTGCGCCTGGCTGGTCACGGGGTCCAGCTCACCCGGCACCTCCGCCAGCCGGTTGAGACCGGCGAGCTGCTGGGAAGCGGTCGGCACCTCGCCGCGGTGCTCCGGCGCAACGGAGCCGGACGTGAGGGAGTCCACCGTGTCCGTGGCGGACAGCGTCCCGATCGGGAGCGGAGAAGGGGCCGCGCTCGCGGCGGGGGCGGCGAGAGCGGACGCACCGGTGGCGAGTGCGAGGGCGGCAAGTACACGTTGTGCTTTGGTCATGCCGTGACAACGGCCCGGCCCACGATCGGTCACGGTGAAGCAGGAGCACGAAGGGCGGCGCACACCGAGTGGTGTGCGCCGCCCCTCACATACGAACGGCCCTCAGCCGCGGCCGTCAGCCCTCGCCGACGCCCAGCTTCTCGAGGATCAGCTCCTTGACGCGCGCCGCGTCCGCCTGGCCTCGCGTGGTCTTCATGACCGCACCCACCAGCGCGCCGACCGCCGCGACCTTGCCGCCGCGGATCTTGTCCGCGATGGCCGCGTTGCCCGCGATGGCCTCGTCGACGGCCGCGCCGAGCGCGCCCTCGTCGGAAACGACCTTCAGACCGCGCTTCTCGACCACGGTGTCCGGGTCGCCCTCGCCGGCGAGCACGCCCTCGATGACCTGGCGGGCCAGCTTGTCGTTGAGCGAGCCCTCCTTGACCAGCGCGGTCACCCGGGCAACCTGCGCCGGGGTGATCGGCAGCGCGTCCAGCGCACGACCGGACTCATTGGCGCTGCGGGCCAGTTCGCCCATCCACCACTTGCGGGCCTGGTCGGCCGGTGCGCCCGCCTCGATCGTGGCGACGATCAGATCGACCGCGCCCGCGTTGAGGATGGACTGCATGTCGTGCTCGGAGACGCCCCACTCCTCGCGGAGCCGGTTGCGCCGCACCCGAGGCAGCTCCGGCAGCGTGGCGCGCAGCTCCTCGACCCACTCACGGGTCGGCGCGACGGGGACCAGGTCGGGCTCGGGGAAGTAGCGGTAGTCCTCCGCCTCCTCCTTGACCCGGCCGGACGTCGTGGAGCCGTCCTCCTCGTGGAAGTGACGGGTCTCCTGGACGATCGTGCCGCCGCCGCCGAGGACCGCGGCGTGCCGCTGGATCTCGAACCGGGCCGCACGCTCCACGCTGCGCAGCGAGTTGACGTTCTTGGTCTCGCTGCGGGTGCCGAACTTCTCGGTGCCGTTCGGGCGCAGCGACAGGTTCACGTCGCAGCGCATCTGGCCCATCTCCATGCGGGCCTCGGAGACGCCGAGGGCCCTGATGAGCTCGCGCAGCTCGGCGACATACGCCTTGGCGACCTCGGGGGCGCGCTCACCGGCGCCGACGATCGGCTTGGTGACGATCTCGATCAGCGGGATGCCGGCTCGGTTGTAGTCGAGCAGGGAGTGGGACGCGCCGTGGATACGGCCGGTGGCTCCGCCGACATGCGTCGACTTGCCGGTGTCCTCCTCCATGTGGGCACGCTCGATCTCCACGCGGAAGACCTCGCCGTCCTCGAGCTGGACGTCCAGATAGCCGTTGAAGGCGATCGGCTCGTCGTACTGCGAGGTCTGGAAGTTCTTCGGCATGTCCGGATAGAAGTAGTTCTTCCGGGCGAAGCGGCACCACTCGGCGATCTCGCAGTGCAGCGCCAGACCGATCTTGACGGCCGACTCGACGGCCACCGCGTTGACGGCCGGGAGCGAGCCGGGCATGCCGAGACAGGTCGGGCAGGTCTGCGAGTTGGGCTCTGCGCCCAGCTCGGTGGAACACCCGCAGAACATCTTGGTCTTGGTGCCGAGCTCGACATGGACCTCGAGGCCCATGACGGGGTCGTAGGACGCGAGAGCGTCCTCGTACGACACCAGTTCAGTGACGGTCACGATGAAACTTTCCCTCTCAGCCCAGCAGAACGTCGTCGTCGCCGAGCCGCTTCAGCTCGCGGTAGAGGATGGCCAGGCCGGTGACGATCGCGGCGGCGGACACGACGGCGTCGGCCAGCCGGAGCATGTCACCGTCCGAGCGGGCGAGCTTGGCCTGCTTGGCGACGCTGATCGCGCCGAACGCGGTGCTGCCGAGCGACACGTACAGCCCGGTCTTGGACTTCTTGAAGTTCTTGGCCTTCTTTGCCATGGCACTCATAGCGACGGAGCCTCCTCGAGCAGCGGGTGCCCCCACCTTTCCACGAAGGCCGCCTCGACGGCGGATCCGACCTTGTACAGGCGGTCGTCCTTCATGGCGGGGGCGATGATCTGCAGGCCGACGGGCAGGCCGTCCTCCGGCGCGAGACCACAGGGCAGCGACATCGCCGCGTTGCCTGCCAGGTTGGTCGGGATGGTGCACAGGTCGGCGAGGTACATCGCCATGGGGTCGTCGGCGCGCTCGCCGATCGGGAAGGCGGTCGTCGGTGTCGTCGGGGAGACGATCACGTCGACCTGCTCGAAGGCCTTCTCGAAGTCCCGCGTGATGAGCGTGCGGACCTTCTGGGCGGAGCCGTAGTACGCGTCGTAGTAGCCGGAGCTGAGCGCATACGTGCCGAGCATGATGCGGCGCTTGACCTCGTCGCCGAAGCCGGCCTCGCGGGTGAGGGCGGTGACCTCCTCCGCGGACTTCGTGCCGTCGTCGCCGACCCGGAGGCCGTAACGCATGGCGTCGAAGCGGGCCAGGTTCGAGGAGCACTCGGACGGCGCGATCAGGTAGTACGCGGAGAGCGCCAGGTCGAAGGACGGGCAGTCCAGCTCGACGATCTCGGCGCCGAGCTCCTTCAGCAGTTCGACCGACTCGTCGAAGCGCTGGACGACACCGGCCTGGTAGCCCTCGCCGCGGAACTGCTTGACGACACCGACGCGCATGCCCTCGACGCTGCCGCCCAGGGCGGCCTCGACGACCGGCGGGACGGGGGCGTCGATGGACGTCGAGTCGAGCGGGTCGTGTCCGGCGATGACCTCGTGCAGCAGTGCCGCGTCCAGCACCGTGCGGGCGCAGGGGCCACCCTGGTCGAGGGAGGACGAGAACGCCACCATGCCGTAGCGGGAGACCCCGCCGTAGGTGGGCTTGACGCCGACGGTGGCGGTGACGGCGGCGGGCTGGCGGATCGAGCCGCCGGTGTCCGTGCCGATGGCGAGCGGCGCCTGGTAGGAGGCGAGCGCGGCGCTGGAGCCGCCGCCGGAGCCACCGGGGATGCGGGTGAGGTCCCACGGGTTGCCCGTCGGGCCGTAAGCGCTGTTCTCGGTCGAGGACCCCATGGCGAACTCGTCCATGTTGGTCTTGCCGAGGATCACGACGTCGGCGGCCTTGAGACGCTTGGTGAGCGTCGCGTCGTACGGCGGGATCCAGCCCTCGAGGATCTTCGATCCGACGGTGGTCGGGATGCCCTCGGTGGTGAAGATGTCCTTGAGCGCGAGCGGCACACCGGCGAGGGGGCCGAGCTTCTCGCCCTGCGCGCGCTTCTCGTCGACGGCGCGGGCCTGCGCGAGGGCGCCTTCGCGGTCGACGTACAGGAAGGCGTGGACCTTCTCGTCGACGGCCTCGATACGGGCCAGGTGGGCCTCGGTGACCTCGACGGCCGTGAGCTCGCCGGAGGCGATCTTCGCGGCGGTCTGCGCGGCGGTGAGCTTGATGATGCTGTCCGTCATGTGATTAGTCCTCCCCCAGGATCTGCGGCACCTTGAAACGCTGCTGCTCCTGGGCCGGGGCGCCGGAGAGCGCCTGCTCTGGGGTGAGCGACGGACGGACCTCGTCCGCACGCATGACATTGGTCAGCGGCAGCGGGTGGGAGGTCGGCGGTACGTCTTGGTCGGCGACCTCGGAGACGCGGGCGACCGCGCCGATGATGTCGTCGAGCTGTCCGGCGAAGTGCTCGAGTTCGTCGCCGGACAGCTCCAGACGCGCCAGCCGGGCGAGGTGGGCGACCTCCTCGCGCGTGATGCCAGGCATGCAGCGATCCTCAGGGGTTGGGGGCTTCGGTTTTGCCCCAATCCTATGGGGTGCGGACTCGTCCCGAGGCAACGCCCGATTCATCCCCGCGCAAGCGGGGAGCAGAGTTGTCCGGCGCAGTGCTCGAGCTCGTCGTCCGGACCGTCCCCGCGTCGGCGGGGGAAGAGCGAAACCGACGTCGCCCCACCGGAGCACCCCCGGCTTCGCCCGACGGCTCCCGTCCGCGCCCGCCGACGCGGGGGGTCCACCGGGGCCTGGTCGGGTCGTGCCGGGCCACGACGACCACCCCCCTTGGGCGGCTACGTCACCGCGCGCCCCGAGGCGCGGTCCGCGCCGGACTGGGCCTCGGGCAGTTCGCCCGCGGGCAGGGCGGGCCGGTGCCAGCCCCGTTCGCCGCGGGCCAGCAGCCACGCCGTCGTCTCCTGCGGCGGCATCGCCGCGGCGACCAGCCAGCCCTGCACCGCATCGCATCGCAGGTCCCGCAGCCGCTCCCACGTCTCGTCGTCCTCGACGCCCTCCGCGACCACCAGCAGGCCGAGGGAGTGGGCCAGGTCCACGGTGCAGCGGACGATCTCCGCGTCTTCGGCGTCGACGGCGAGCCGGGCCACGAATGAGCGGTCGATCTTCAGCTCGCTGACCGGCAGCCGGCGCAGGTGCACCAGGGACGAATACCCGGTGCCGAAGTCGTCCAGCGACATCTTCACGCCGTGGTCGGCGAGCCCGGCCAGGGTGTCCGCGGCCCGCTGCGGGTCCTCCAGCAGCACGTGTTCCGTTATCTCCAGCTGGAGCGCGCCCGGCGGGACGCCGTGCCGGGCGAGCCGCGCCGCGACGGCGCCGGCGAAGCCGGGTGTGTGCACGTCGCGGGGCGAGACGTTGACGGCGACGGGGACGTAGAGGCCTTGCGCGCGCCACTTCGCGACCTGGGCGAGTGCCGTCTCCAGGACGTACTCGGTCAGGTGCGGCATCAGTCCGGAGGACTCCGCGATCGCGATGAACTCGTCCGGGGGGACGCGCCCGCGCTCCGGGTGCACCCAGCGGACGAGTGCCTCGAGGCCGGCGACGTGTCCGTCGAAGCGGACCTTGGGCTGGTAGTGGAGCTCGACCTCGCCGGCGTCCAGTGCCCGGCGCAGGTCGCCCAGCAGACCGAGCCGGTCGGGGGTGTTGCTGTCGCGCTTGGACTCGTACACCTCGACGCCCGTGCGGTCGCGCTTCGCCTGGTACATCGCGACGTCCGCGCGGCGCAGCAGCCCTTCGGCGTCCAGGGCGTGGTCGGGGAAGACGGCGAGTCCGGCGCTGGCCTCCAGGACGAGGGTGAGCCCGTCCAGGTCGAGGGGCGAGGACAGTTCGGCGACGAGGTGCCGGGCCACGCGCTGCGCCGAGGTCGTCGAGTCGGCCGTGGGCAGGAGTACGGCGAACTCGTCGCCGCCGAGCCGTGCGGCCTCCGCTCCGCGTGGCAGGGCGAGACGCAGCCGGTCGGCTATCTGGAGCAGCAGCCGGTCGCCCGCGAGATGGCCGAGTGTGTCGTTGACGGAACGGAAACGGTCGAGGTCGATCAGTACGAGCGCGGCCCGCGCGCCCCCGGCCTCCGCGTCCTCGAGCGCGGACCAGGTGCGCTCGAGCAGCCACTGGCGGTTGGGCAGGCCGGTCAGCGGATCCCGCAGCTGCTCCTCGGCCCTGGCCCTGGCTATCCACAGGGTCGAGTCCAGGGCGATCAGCGGGACGGCGAACAGGGGCAGCAGTAACGGCATGGCGACGGCGACGACGCAGATCAGCGGTGCGATGCCGACGAGGGCGACGGCGACGGCGCCCTGCCGGAGCAGGGCGGTTCGGGCCACGGTGGGCAGACCGCCACCCTGCGGGGCGAGCACGTACCAGAGCAGCAGGCGGTTGACGGCGAGGTAGGCGGTGGCGGCGAGGATCACCTCGGGCGCGGCCTCGAGTTCCCACTCGAGCGGGTCCCAGGGCCGCTCGACGGTGGGGACGACGTCGAACAGCGCGAGCGTGAGCCCGGCCGCACCGATGCCGAGGACGTCGACGGCGCCGTGCAGCACGCCCTGCCGTCGGCGGTGGCGGCAGGCGGCGCCGACCACCGCGACGACGGCGAGGCTGACGAGCGCCGCGGGGACCCAGCCGAACAGCAGCAGAGTGGCGAGGGTGAGCGCGGCGCCGGAGCCGGTGCCGCCCCACCAGCGGTCACGGCCGAGGGCGACGAGGTGGCCGACGATGATCCCGGTGAGGACTGCGAGCGACCAGCCGACGGTGGCGGAGGGGAAGAGCCCGTGGCCGTCGCGGACGGCACGGACGATTCCGATGACGAGCAGGAGGGCGGCGCACGCCACGACGACGGTCGGCAGGCCCGGTGCCCTGCCCGCCAGGGCCGCGAGTGCACGCGGCCGTGAAACCGGGGCGGCGCTCTCGGTCGGTTTCATTCCCGTCCCTCTCACAGCCGGCAGTGCCGATGCCTCGCGATGGCCTGGCTCCGTTGTCATGCCACCACGACCGAAACCCACCCCGCAGCCGTGCACGACAGGCGCACGTCTCAACAGTAGGCCGCAGGAGGCTCGGACGGGCATCGCTCTACAGCTCTTGCCCGAATGCGACCCGGCCACCCTTATACATCTGGTATGCGCTGAACGGGTGACCTGTACTGGGCGTTCCACCGGCGTTCGACGCGTCCGGATCCTGACCCTCGTGCTGCCGCGGTGCGCCGCGCGCGCCCCCTTCGAGCGCCCGTCCCAGCCCCTTTTGTCATGCCTCTTGCGTCACAGCCGCCTCACGTGCCGCATCCGGCCCCTGCTCGAGCAGCACGGCGAAGCCGGCCTCGTCCAGAACCGGCACCTTCAACTGCACTGCCTTGTCGTACTTGGAGCCGGGGTTGTCACCGACGACAACAAAGCTCGTCTTCTTCGATACGGAACCGGCCACTTTCGCTCCGAGGCTCTGGAGCGCTTCTTTTGCGCCATCCCTGGTGTGGTTCTCCAGCGTTCCGGTGACGACGACGGTCAGTCCCTCGAGCGGCCGGGGCCCCTCGTCCTCCCCCGAGCCCTGCTCCTCCATCCGGACGCCCGCCTCGCGCCACTTCCGCAGGATCTCGCGGTGCCAGTCCTCCTCGAACCACTGCTTGAGCGCAGCGGCGATGGTCGGTCCGACCCCGTCGACGGCCGCCAGCTCCTCCTGCGAGGCCTGCTCGATCCGCTCGATGGACCGGAATTCGCGGGCGAGCGCCTCCGCTGCCACCGGACCCACGTGACGGATCGACAGCCCGGTGATGATCCGCGCCAGGGGCCGCTCCTTGGCAGCCGCGATGTTCCCCAGCATCGCCACCGCGTTGCGCCGCGGACCGCCCTCCTTGTTGGCGAAGACCGTGACGATCTTGTCCTCGCCGGTCTTGGGATCGCGCTTGGGCAGACCGCTGTCCTGGTCGAGGACGTACGCCTTGATGGGCAGCAGCTGCTCCATCGTGAGATTGAAGAGGTCTCCCTCGTCGGTGAGCGGCGGGTCGGCCGGCTCCAGGGGGCGGGTGAGCGCGGCGGCGGCCACGTAGCCGAAGTTCTCGATGTCCAGGCTCTTGCGGCCCGCGAGATAGAACAGCCGCTCCCGCAACTGCGCAGGGCACGAGCGTGCGTTGGGGCAGCGGAGATCGACGTCGCCCTCCTTCATGGGCCGCAGCGCCGTCCCGCACTCCGGGCACTCGGCCGGCATGACGAACTCGCGCTCGCTGCCGTCCCGCAGGTCCACCACCGGTCCCAGGATCTCCGGGATCACGTCTCCGGCCTTGCGCAGCACCACCGTGTCACCGATCAGGACGCCCTTGGCCTTGACGACGTCCTGGTTGTGCAGGGTCGCGAACTCGACCTCGGAGCCCGCCACCGTCACCGGCTCGACCTGCGCGTACGGCGTGACGCGGCCGGTGCGGCCCACGCCGACCCGGATGTTGACCAGCTTGGTGTTGACCTCCTCCGGCGCGTACTTCCAGGCGATCGCCCAGCGCGGCGCGCGCGCGGTGGAACCGAGACGGCCCTGGAGCGGGATCTCGTCGAGCTTGACGACGACGCCGTCGATCTCGTGCTCCACGGAGTGGCGGTGCTCGCCGAAGTAGGCGATGAACTCCCGCACTTCGTCGAGCGAGCCGACCACCTTGTTGTGCTTCGCGGTGGGCAGCCCCCACTCGCGGAGCAGTTCGTACGCCTCGGAGAGCCGGTCGATGGCCAGGCCCTCGCGGGCGCCGATGCCGTGCACCACCATGTGCAGCGGGAGCTTGGCGGTGACTTTGGGGTCCTTCTGACGCAGCGAACCCGAGGCGGAGTTCCGCGGGTTGGCATACGGCTGCTCGCCGGCCTCGACCCGCCGGGCGTTCAGCTCCTGGAACTGCTCCATGGGGAAGTAGACCTCGCCCCGGATCTCCACGAGGTCGGGGATGCGGTCGCCCCCCAGCCGGTCGGGGATGTCGGCGATCGTGCGGACATTGGGAGTGATGTCCTCGCCGACCCGGCCGTCCCCGCGGGTCGCCGCACGGGTCAGCCTGCCCTTCTCGTAGGTGAGGTTGACCGCAAGGCCGTCGACCTTGAGCTCGCACAGGAAGTGGTATCCGGGTGCGCCGACCTCGCGGGCGACGCGCTCGGCCCAGGCGGCGAGCTCCGCGTCGTCGAAGGCATTGTCCAGGGAGAGCATCCGTTCGCGGTGCTCGACCTTGGTCAGATCCGTCTCGTAGTCGCCGGCGACCTTCTGGGTCGGCGAGTCGGGAGTGCGCAGCTCCGGATACTGCTCCTCGAGGGCTTCGACCTTGCGCAGGAGCGTGTCGAAGTCCGCGTCACTGATGACGGGGCTGTCCTTCACGTAGTACCGGAAGCGGTGCTCCTCGATCTGCTCGGCGAGGAGTGCGTGCTGCTCCCGTACGTCCGCGGGCAGGGTCGTCTGCTGTTCGCCGGCCACCGTTTTGTCCTCCCGTTATCCGTGCACCCGTTACTCAGGGTTGTCCGCGAGTGATTTCGCGGCACGGACGCAGTGGGCGAGCGCGGCGCGTGCATACGCGGGCGAGGCGCCCGCGAGCCCGCACGTCGGGGTGATCACCAGCGACTCCGCGAGAGTCCCCGGATTCAGCCCCAGCCTGCGCCACAGTGTCCGTACACCCTTGACGATATCGGCGCCCACTGACAATCCGGCCGACGCGTCGTCGGTCGAGGGGACAATGCCCGCGCAGAGCTTGGTGCCGGCCTCCACGGCCTCACCGATCGATTCCTCATCACGCTCGGTGACCAGACCGAAATCGAACGAGATCCCCTGCGCGCCGGCACGGCGCAGCAGTGCGAACGGCACGTCGGGTGCGCACGAGTGCACGATGACCGGCCCGTCCGCCTCCGCCATGACGTCCCGCAGTGCGCTCTCGACGACCTGGCGGTCCACCGCCCGGTAGGTGCGGTAGCCGCTGGCGGTCCTGATCTGCCCCCGCAGCACGGCGGTGAGGGACGGCTCGTCGAGCTGGAGCACCACGTGGGCGCCGGGCACCCGGCGGCGCACCTCGGCGAGGTGGTCGCGCACCCCCTCCGCGAGGGAGGCGGCAAGGTCGCGGCAGGCTCCCGTATCGCCGAGGAGCGCCTCGCCGCCCCGCAGCTCCAGCGCGGCGGCGAGGGTCCACGGGCCGACCGCCTGCACCTTCAGCGGCCCCTCGTAGCCCTGGGTGAACTCCTCCAGCGCGTCGAGGTCCTCGCCGAGCCAGGAGCGGGCCCGGCGGGTGTCGCGTCCCGGCCTGTCGTTGATCCGCCAGCCGCTCGGCTCGACGTGGGCGTACATCTCGACAAGGAGGCCGATGGTGCGGCCGATCATGTCGGCACCGGGCCCGCGTGCGGGCAGCTCGGCCAGGTGCACGAACTCCTCGAACGTCCCGGTGACGGTTTTCGCGGCCTCGCGTGCGTCGCCGCCCGGCATGGACCCCACGCCGGTGGCAGGTCCCCAGTGGAACTCGTTCTTCTCGCTCACCCGGGAAGCGTACGTGCCGCGGTGGTCAGCGCCCCGGCCGCACCGTCAGGTCGTTGATCTCGGCGTCGCGCGGCAGGTCCAGCGCGGCGAGGATCGCGGTGGCGACCGACTCGGGGTCGATCCAGCGGGAGGCGTCGTACTCCTTCCCCTCCTGGGAGTGCACCTTCGCCTGCATCGGGCTCGCGGTGCGCCCCGGGTAGACGGACGTCACCCGTACCCCGGCCGCATGCTCCTCGTGCCGGAGCGAGTCGGCGAGTGCCTTGAGGCCGTGCTTGGAGGCCGCGTACGCGCCCCACTGGGCGTGCGCATTGAGGCCGGCGCCGGAGTTGACGAACACCACATGCCCCTGGGCGGCGCGCAGTTGGGGCAGGAAGAGCCGGGTCAGTTCGGCGGGCGCGATCAGGTTGACGTTGAGCTGCTGGTGCCAGGTCTTGGGACGCAGCTCGGCGATCGGGCCGAGGTCGACGATGCCGGCGATGTGCAGCAGCGAATCCACGGTTTCCGGCATGGACTGGTGTCCGAGGGCCCAGGAGATGCGGTCGGGGTCCGCCAGGTCGGCGACGAGCGTGCCGGCTCCCGGGTAGCGCGCTTCGAGTTGCTTGGCGCGGCCCGCGTCGCGCGCCACGAGGAGGATGTCGTCGCCCCGCTCGTGGAGGCGGCGCGCGACGGCCGCGCCGATGCCGGATCCTGCGCCGGTGATCAGGTGGGTGGTCATGACCGCCATGGTCGCACTACTGGATGCCCGCGGACTCCTCCAGACAAGCCATCGCGCCCGCCCCATCCTCGGCGAAGAACACCAGCTCGGTGAGGGGCACCGGCAGGAAGCCCTCGTCGTTCCTCGGGGCCGTCGGCATACCGGAGGAGGCGGGTCCGGGCTCCGGCTGCTCCCGCTGTGGGCAGACATGGAGGCGTTGGCGCACACCCTGGCGTACGGCCACGAGGTGATGGGCAACGGGACGGTCCCGACGGACCTCCTCGCCTCCGTGGCCGCCCGCGTGATGGTCGTCGACGGCGGTGCGAGTCCCACCGGGATGCGGGAGGCCGCCCGCGCGGTGGCCGAGGCGCTGCCCCGCGGCCGGCACCGCACACTGACGGGCCAGACGCATGACGTGTCCCCGCATGTGCCGGCGCCGACGCTGGTGCGGTTCTTCACGTCGTCCTGAGCACGTTCACCGTCACAGCCGCCGCCTTCACCGTGCACGTGGGCGAAAACCCTTTGCCCGCAACGGGATTCGGCATGTCATGATCGCCGAATGACCTACGGAGGAGTCACGGCATGAGCCGGGTGACCGTCAATGGTGTCGCGATCCACTACGCCGACCAGGGGCCGGCCGACGGCCCGCCCGTCGTCCTCGTCCACGGGCACCCCTTCAACCGCACGCTCTGGGGACCCCAGGCCGAGGCGCTGAGCTCGGCCGGATACCGGGTCGTCTCGCCGGACCTACGGGGCTACGGCGAGAGCGAGGTGGTCCCCGGCAGGACCCTGCTCTCCGACTTCGCCGACGACATCGCGGGCCTCCTCGACCATCTCGGTCTGCGGCGCGTGATCGTCGGTGGCGTGTCCATGGGCGGGCAGATCGCGATGGCGTTCCAGAAGGCGTACGCGTCGCGGGCGCGGGCGCTTGTGCTCTGCGACACCTCTCCCGTGGCGGAGACCGAGGAGGGCAAGGCCTTCCGCAACGGCCTGGCCGACCGACTGCTCGCCGAGGGGATGGACGGGTACGCGGACGAGGTGATCGACAAGATGCTCGCCGCGTACAACGTCGCCAAGATGCCCGATGTCGCGGAGCGTGTGCTGACGATGATGCGCACCACCGACCCCGAGGGCGCGGCGGCGGCCCTCCGCGGCCGGGCCGAACGCCCGGACTACCGCGACACGCTCGCGTCCGTGCGGACGCCCGCACTGATCGTCGTCGGCGCGGACGACGCCTACACCCCGGTCGCCGACGCGGAGGCGATGCGGGAGCTGATCCCCCACGCCGAGCTCACGGTGATCGACGGCGCCGGGCACCTGCCAGGCGTGGAACAGCCCGAGCGGTTCAACGCGGCGCTGCTGAAGTTCCTCGGCGCGCAGGCGGCTTGGGACGGCGACGCTTAACGTCTGTCACGGCGGTCAAGTGCCGCCCTCCGCCGTACCGGTCACCCGCTTCGCCCCAACACCCCGCCACATCAGGCCGGTTCGTACACTTCGGTGGTGGAAGCCATGCACTGCACGCACTGCGGAGCCGCGCAGCTGGAACCCGGCTTCGTCGAGGACTCGGGGGAAGGCTCACGCGGCTACGCGCGGTGGATACAGGGCGCGCTGGAACGCGGGATGTTCGGCGGTGCGAGGCGGCTGGGCCGCCCGCGGTGGCAGATCGACGCGTACCGCTGCGCGAACTGCGGGCATCTCGAGCTTTTTGCGCACCACCCGGTGTGAGCGCGGCTCACCGTGCGGCGCTCACACCGGGTGGTGCGCCGCTCACTCTGCGGCCGGGGGTTCCTCGGCGCGAAGGACGAAGTCGGCACGGCCGAAGCGCACACCGTTGATCTGGAGCTCGATGGCGTGAACGCCCGGGTGGTAGCGCCTGGTCGTGATCCTTCGGAACGAATGGCCGCGTGAGAACTCCACGGATTCGCCGGGGGCGATGGTCCGCGTCGCCAGTTTGAAGGTCTTGCCGGTCTGTTTTCCGTTGGCCTTGAGGTGGTGCACCACGTAGTCGACGGCAACGTCGGCCGACTCCGTGCCGACGTTGATCACCCGGGCTGTGAAGTGCACGGACTCCCCTATCGCGGTGCTGTCCGCGCTCAGGACGGGCCCTTCGACGCCGAGTTGGGCGGGCGCCGCGAAGCCGAGGAGCAGCAGCGCCTCCGGATGCCCGTTCTTGATCAGAGTACGCAGACCGTGCCGTACGACCCGGGGTGTGTTGTCGTCGGGGGCGTTCAGCCACTGGGCGGCGGTAGCCACGACAAGGTCGGGACGGATCCTGCTGAGGTCGTTCAGGTGGTTGGCGACGGACCGGCGCACATACTCGCTGTCGTCGCGGTACAGGGCGTTGAGGATCGGCAGCGTGGAACCGGGGTCCGCGACAATCCCGCCGATCCGCCTGGCCCACGGCAGATACGGCCGTGTCCCCTCCGACGCCAGCCTCCGCACATGCAGGTCGGGGGAAGTGGTCCAGGTCGAGATCGTCCGCAGCGCGTGCTCGAGGTCGTTTTCCAACAGGGTCCGAATGGCGAACTCGCTGGTCAGCCGCGGGGTGAGCTCCGCCAGGAGGGCGAGGGCGTCGGCGAACGCCACCTCGGTGCCCTCGTCGACAGCCTTGAGGGCGACGGCACTGGTGACGGGCCAGATCAGCCAGCCGCCGAAGCCTTCGGGGTCCGCCGCGGCGGCGCGGCGGACCGTCGCGGCGAGCGTGGCGTAGCTCCCGGGGATGTCGTCGAGCAGGGCGTCGCGCAGCAGGTCGCTGCGTCGCCGCAGCGGGAGGGGCGCGAGAGCTGCCGCGGATGCCTCCAGCGCGGTGGGGCGGGCGCCGGGCACGGCTCGTGCCACGGCTCTCGCCAGCGCTTCGGCGGTGGACGCACCGATGAGCTCATCGGCGAACGGCATGGTCCCTCCCGGGCGGTACGGCGGCGCGGTGACACGGTGAGCGCAACCATAGGGCGGGCCACTGACAATGCCCCTCGCACCGTCTGTCCGGC
The DNA here is from genome assembly GCF_055566095.1 of Streptomyces sp. NPDC027962. Classification (NCBI taxonomy): domain Bacteria; kingdom Bacillati; phylum Actinomycetota; class Actinomycetes; order Kitasatosporales; family Streptomycetaceae; genus Streptomyces; species Streptomyces sp. NPDC027962. The sequence continues at coordinate 25,440 of NZ_JBVHTA010000033.1, read as the reverse complement.
CTCCCTCGACGTCCTGGGTAGGGTGAGCGCGGCAGAACATCGTGAACCGCAACGCAGAACATCGTGAACCGCAACAGGGAGCAGACGTGAGCGAGCCGACGGCCATCGCCCTGCAGCAGGAGATCGCCCGGGAGCTCCAGGTCACCGAGAGCTTCGAGGCCGGGCGGGAGATCGAACGCCGGGCGGCCTTCCTCACCGAGCAGCTGACGTCCACCGGTCTGCGCAGCCTGGTGCTCGGCATCAGCGGCGGCGTCGACTCGACCACCGCCGGCCGGCTGTGCCAGCTCGCTGTGGAGCGTGCCCGTGCCGCCGGGCACGAGGCACGGTTCTACGCGATGCGGCTGCCCTACGGGGCCCAGGCCGACGAGCACGACGCCCAGCTCGCGCTCTCCTTCATCCGGGCCGACCACGTACTGACCGTGGACATCAAGCCGGCGAGCGACGCCGCGCTCGCGGCCTCGCTGGCCGCCGACGTGAGCTTCCGCGACGCCGGGCACCAGGACTTCGTGCACGGCAACATCAAGGCCCGGCAGCGCATGATCGCCCAGTACGCGGTTGCCGGCGCGCACGACGGCCTGGTCGTCGGCACCGACCACGCGGCCGAGGCGGTCTCCGGCTTCTTCACCAAGTTCGGCGACGGCGCCGCCGACCTCGTCCCGCTGACCGGCCTGACCAAGCGCCGGGTGCGCGCCGTCGCGGACGCACTGGGGGCGCCTGTCTCTCTCGTGTGGAAGACCCCGACGGCCGACCTGGAGTCGCTCGACCCGGGCAGGGCCGACGAAGACGCGCTCGGGGTCACCTACGACGACATCGACGACTTCCTGGAAGGCAAGCCGGTGGACGAGCGGGCGTTCGAAACGATCGTCAGCCGCTACCGCTTCACCGACCACAAGCGCCGGCTGCCCATCGCCCCCTGACACCGAAGTCGAGCGGGTCACCACAGCAGCCATCCGCCATTCCGCCGGCCGCGGCCCCGGCCCCGGCCCCGGCTCACGATCCGCCGGGAACGGAACCCTAGGCGACCGCGGTCGCCCTCCGCGCCGTCGTCGCGATCGTCGCGGAGCCGACCACGCGGGTGCCGTCGTACAGCACGATCGCCTGGCCCGGGGCCACGCCCCGCACCGGCTCGGTGAAGGTCACCCGCAGTTCCGTGCCGTCGACGAGCTCCGCCGTGACCTGTGTCTCGCCACCATGGGCGCGGAGCTGAGCCGTGTACGTGCCGGGTCCGGACGGTGCCTCACCGCACCAGCGGGGCTTGATCGCGGTCAGGGCGGTGACGTCCAGCGCCTCCGCCGGGCCGACGGTCACGGTGTTGTTCACCGGGGAGATGTCGAGGACGTAGCGCGGCTTGCCGTCGGGGGCCGGGTGGCCGATGCGCAGGCCCTTGCGCTGGCCGATGGTGAAGCCGTACGCGCCGTCGTGACTGCCGAGCTTGGCGCCCGTCTCGTCGACGATGTCGCCCTCGGCCTTGCCCAGCCGGTTTGCCAGGAAGCCCTGGGTGTCGCCGTCGGCGATGAAGCAGATGTCGTGGCTGTCGGGCTTCTTCGCGACCGCGAGGCCCCGGCGTTCGGCCTCGGCCCGGATCTCGTCCTTGGTGGTGAGGGTGTCGCCGAGCGGGAACATCGCGTGGGCGAGCTGCTTCTCGTCGAGCACGCCCAGCACGTACGACTGGTCCTTCGCCATGTCGCTGGCGCGGTGCAGCTCGCGGGTGCCGTCCTCGCGGAGGACCACGGTGGCGTAGTGGCCGGTGCACACGGCGTCGAAGCCGAGCGCGAGCGCCTTGTCGAGCAGCGCCGCGAACTTGATCTTCTCGTTGCAGCGCAGGCACGGGTTGGGCGTGCGGCCGGCCTCGTACTCGGCGACGAAGTCCTCGACCACGTCCTCCCGGAACCGTTCGGCCAGGTCCCATACGTAGAAGGGGATGCCGATGACGTCCGCGGCACGGCGCGCGTCACGCGAGTCCTCGATCGTGCAACAGCCGCGCGCGCCGGTCCGGAACGACTGCGGATTGGCGGAGAGCGCCAGGTGCACGCCGGTGACGTCGTGACCCGCTTCGGCGGCGCGGGCGGCGGCGACGGCGGAGTCGACTCCGCCCGACATGGCGGCGAGGACACGGAGGGGGCGGGGGGAGATCTCAGTCATAGCGCTACCAGGGTACGGGCCCGGGGGAACCGAAAGCTCGCGAGTATGCGTTGTGACCGGCATGGGGAGCGACAACAAGCACGGCGGCGGCAAGAAGAGCGGTGTCAGGAAGGGCGGTGTGAGCCGGCGGGCCGTGCTGATCGGCGGCGGTGCGGCGATCGTGGGCGGAGGCGTTCTGGCCGAGGAGGAGATCCGCCGCCTCTGGCGCGGCATGCCCTGGGTGCGCACGCCGCGCAAGGAGGGCGAGATCGACCACGCCGGTGCCCAGTGGATCGCGGCGAACGCCTCCAACTGGCGGCTGGCCGACCGGCCGGACGACTACGACATCGACCGGGTGGTCATCCATGTCGTCCAGGGCAGCTACCCGACGGCCCTGAAGGTCTTCAAGGATCCGCTCCACGGTGCGGCGACCCATTACGTCGTGCGCAAGGACGGCCATGTGGCGCAGATGATCCGCGAGCTGGACGTCGCGTACCACGCCGGCAACCGCTCGTTCAACGAGCGCAGCATCGGCATCGAGCACGAGGGCTTCGTGGACCGGCCGCAGGATTTCACGGACGCGATGTACCGGTCGTCGGCGAAGCTGACGGCGGGCATCTGCGCCCGCTACGAGATACCGGTGAACCGCGAGCACGTCGTCGGCCACGTGGAGGTCCCGGGCACGGACCACACCGACCCGGGCCCGCACTGGGACTGGCCGACGTACATGAAGCTGGTCGCGGCTGCGATGCCGGAGGCCCGGCGAGCGGCCGAGGCAGCGGAGAGCGGCGCCTGAGCCGCCGCGTCCGGCGCCTTCGGGATCCGGACGGTCGGCCGACGCCCTCGCGTCGTCCGTTCGGCCGGCCAGGCCCGGACCGATCCCCCGCACCCGCCCGGCCACCGATCAGCAGCCCGGCTGCCCGGTCCGGCCGCCAGCACGACGCCGCAGCCACGCCGCCTCCGCAGGCGTAAGGTACGGGTCGGCCAGCTTGGCTTCGGTCACTTCCCGGACACGTCCCGCAGGATCGGTCCGACAGCCCTTGCGCACGCTGCTCACCAGTAGACCCCGCCCCAGGCGGGCGGCCAGTCCGGGGACCTCCGCGCAGCCGACGGTCACCATGGTCATCGCCACATCCGCAGCGGGATCACCAGCGCCCGCGTTGCGCCAGTCGATCACCACGGGGCCGCGCCGGGTCAGAAGCACGTTGCCCGGATGCAGGTCCAGATGCAGCACCCGGTCGTCACCTGCCGTCGCGAACCGCTGGGGCAGCCACTTCGGCGCCGGCAACGCATGCAACCGGTCGTGCAGGCCGCCCAACGTTCGGCCAAGGGATCCAACCCGCCACGGGCGCCGGGCCAGCACATCCAGCATCGTCGGCCCGGTCAGCCGCTCCAGGACCATGTCGGTACCGGTGATCTCGTACACCTTCGGCACGGGATACCCACAGGCCGCCAGATGCGTCATCAACCGCGCTTCCAGCTCCGTTGGTCCCCCCTGCCGATAACGCCGCAGCACCCTGGACTCGTCCAGGGCATACACGTCAGCGTCCCGCCCCTGCCCGATCAACTCCATGCAGGGCAGTCTGTCCTGACGGCGCACCAGCCGCCAACAGGGCGAACGTTGCCTGATGCGGCACTAGCTCAGGCCGGCGGTCCTGGCCCGTTCGACCGCCGGGCCGATGGCCTCCGCCACGGCGTCCACGTCGGCCTTCGTCGAGGTGTGGCCGAGGCTGAAGCGCAGGGTGCCGCGGGCCAGGTCGGGGGGCGTGCCGGTGGCGAGGAGGACGTGGCTGGGCTGGGCCACGCCGGCCGTGCAGGCGGAACCGGTGGAGCACTCGATGCCCTGGGCATCGAGCAGCAGGAGCAGCGAGTCGCCCTCGCAACCGGGGAAGCTGAAGTGCGCGTTGGCGGGCAGCCGGCCCCTGGGGTCGCCGCCGAGGATCGCGTCGGGGACGGCGGCGCGCACGGCGCGTACGAGGTCGTCGCGCAGGCCGCCGATGTCGCGGGCGAAGTCCTCGCGGCGCTCGGCGGCCAGCCGGCCGGCGACGGCGAAGGACGCGACGGCCGGTGCGTCGAGGGTGCCGGAGCGGACGTGGCGTTCCTGGCCGCCGCCGTGCAGCACGGGGACCGGGCTGTACTCGCGGCCGAGCAGCAGGGCGCCGATGCCGTACGGGCCGCCGATCTTGTGGCCGGACACGGTCATCGCGGCGAGCCCGGAGGCGGCGAAGTCGACGTCGAGCTGGCCGAAGGCCTGTACGGCGTCGGCGTGCAGCGGGACGTCGAACTCCGCTGCGACGTCGGCGAGTTCACGGACCGGCATGACGGTGCCGATCTCGTTGTTGGCCCACATGACGGTGGCGAAGGCCACATCGTCCGGGTTGCGTTCGACGGCCTCGCGCAGCGACTCGGGGTGGACCCGGCCGTAGGAGTCGACGGGCAGGTATTCGACCGTCGCGTCCTCGTGCTCACCGAGCCAGTCCACCGCGTCGAGGACGGCGTGGTGCTCGACGGGGGAGGCCAGTACACGGGTGCGGGCCGGGTCGGCGTCGCGGCGGGCCCAGTACAGGCCCTTGACGGCGAGGTTGTCGGCCTCCGTGCCACCCGAGGTGAAGACGACCTCGCTGGGCCTGGCGCCAAGGGCTTCTGCGAGGGTTTCGCGGGCCTCCTCGACGGTACGGCGGGCCCGGCGCCCGGCGGCGTGGAGCGCGGAGGCGTTGCCGGTGACGGCGAGCTGGGCGGTCATCGCCTCGATCGCCTCCGGCAGCATCGGAGTGGTCGCGGCGTGGTCGAGGTAAGCCATGGTGGCCCCGATTCTACGAGGCCCGGTGGGGGCACGGACGCGGCGCAGGGGTGCATGGTCGTCCCGAGTGCGCGCCGGGAGCGGCTCGGTCCCGGCGGGCGCAGCCGATGTCAGCCGCCGAAGCTCCAGACGACGGACCCGTTGACGGTCACGAGTACGGCGAGCAGCACGAGGTCGGCCACGCCGAGAGCGAGGCCGAGCAGCGCGCGGCCGCGGCGCTCGGTGCCGCGCCGCAGGGCGAGGGCCGCGAGCACGACGGCGGTCGGGCCGAGCACGATGTTCATCACGAGCAGTCCGACGAGGCCCAGCACGAACGCGGCGACGGCCATGCCGTCGGCGTCCTTGCGGCGTTCCTCGGCGAAGTTGTTCGTCGACGCATCGGCGGGGCCGTTCGCTGCTGTCGGCGCCTCGGCGGGGCTTTCCGTGTCGGGCGCGGTGTCGGGCGGGGCGCCGCTCCGGTGCTGCCGAGTCACGAGTTCGGCGAGTTGCATGACGTCTCTCCTTCCGGTGCCGGTACGAGGGGTCGTGCGGGGGTTCAGTTGCGGCGGGCGCGGCCGCGCTCGCGCACGGCGAAGACGAGCAGCCAGCAGCCGATGACGGAGGCGGCCACCAGCGAGACGGTGGCGGGGAGTTGGACCACGGCGCCCAGCATGATTCCCAGCAGGAGAAGTGCTGCTACAAGGGCGATCATCGTCATCCTTTCGGCGACTTCTTGGTGAACACTTGTAGATACGACTGTTCACTGACTGCCGAGTCTACTCTTCCCTTCTTCGGAGAACGGTTGTTTACTGAATGTCATGAGTCACACCGTGGGCATCCGCCAGGCCCAGAAGCAGAAGACGCGTCAGGCCCTCCTCGACGCGGCACTCGGGCTGCTGGAGGAGCAGAGCCTGAGCAGCCTCGGGCTGCGCGAGGTCACCCGGGCCGTGGGCGTCGCGCCGACCGCGTTCTACCGGCACTTCCGCGACATGGCCGATCTCGGTGTGGCGCTGGTGGAGGAGACGCTCGGCTCTCTGCACGTACCGATCGGCCAGGCGCTCCACAAGGACGGTGACGAGCAGCGCATCGATGAGGCGGTCGCCCTCATCGCCGAGCTGGTCCGCACGTCGCCGCTCCATGTGCGCTTCGTCGCGCGTGAGCGGCACGGCGGTGTCGCTCCGGTCCGCGCGGCGATAGCCGAACAGTTGCGCCGGTTCACCGACGAGGTCGTACAGGCCTTCGCCGACGAGCCGGAGTCGGCCGGCTGGAACGAGGAGGACCTGCGGATGCTCGCCGGCGTGTACGTCGACCACATGATTACCACGGGCTACGCCTTTCTCGAGGCGGGCCCGGAGGGTGCGGCGCGGGTCGCCGACACCGCGCGGCGCCGGCTCCGGCTGATCAGTCTGGGACGCCGCCACTGGCTGGACTGACGATCGCCGCCTCCCGGCCACCGGCGCGCGGCGGTTCGGCAGCCCGACCGCCGCCCCGGTACAGGTCCACGACCGCGGCCGCCGCCGCGGCGGTCTCGCGCGCCTCTGCCGGTTCCAGCACCTCGACGCTCTCGCCGAACGCAAGCAGCGTCCGCACCGCCCCCGGTGCGGGCAGTACGAGCGGCACCCGCGACCAGCCGTCACCGTGCGGCTCCGGCGGGCGGCCGTCGGCGGGTACGTGATGGAGACCCTGACCCACACCTGGGATCTGTCGCGGGCGCTCGGGCACCCGGTACCGCTGGACGAGGAACTGGCCCTCACCGCACTTCCGTTGGCCCATCAGGCGCTGCCCGCGGACCCGGCTCGGCGAGGAGGTGGTTCGCCGCGGTGCGCGAGGCCCCGGCGGACGCGGACGCCTACGGGCGGCCGGCGGCGTGGCTGGGCGCGAGGTGTGATCCGGTCCCGCGCCCCGAGGCGCCGGCGGGTCAGTCGCGGGGAGCCTTGGCCAACTGGCGGGACTGGGCGACCAGGCGGTCCGCGGAGTCCCAGACGTCCGCGTCCTCCTCGAGGAAGCCGCCCGCCAGGTTCCGCGTCGTGATCGAGACCCGCAGCGGCCCGGGGGCGGGGCGGCAACGGATGTGGGTGGTCAGTTCGACCGTCGGGGTCCAGCCCGCGAGCCCCAGCTCGAACGAGGTCGGCGGCAGCGCGTCCACCGTCAGCAGCAGAGACAGCGGGTCCGCGTCGCGCCCGTCCGCCAGGCCGAACCAGCCCCGCATCTCGCCCTTGCCGGAAGGGGCGCCGATCGCCCAGCCGACCGTCGTCGGGTCCAGCCTGATGTCCAGGCGCTCGGTGATCGCCGAGCTGCCCGGGATCGGGGCCGGGCCGTCGGACGGTCCGAAGCAGTGCTCCTGCGGCGGGATCGCCGGCGGCTTGGCGGTGGTGCGTACGTCGTCCGGGAGGGTGTCCAGATCGCCGTACGTGGCGAGCACACGGATGCGCTCGACCTCCGTCCCGTCCTCCTCGTACTGGAAGAGGGACGCCTGGCCGGTGGAGAGCGTGCGCCCGGTGCGCACGGTCTCGGTGCGGATCACCGCGGGGCCCGGCTGGGAGGCCGTGAGGTAGTGCGCCGACACCGAGAACGGGTCGGGGTGGGGCAGCGCGTCGCCGAGTGCCCGGCCCAGGAGCGCCAAGAGATACCCGCCGTTGACGGCGTGGATGATTGTCCAACCCGACGAGAGCGCCGCGTCGTAGACGCCCGTCTCGCGCAGGGTGATCGCGGTGTCGCGGTCGAACTCGCTGTCACCGATCGTCGCCTGAGCCACTGCTTCTGCCATGGCGGTACGGTACAACAAGTAACTACTAAGCGGTAGCTTTCTTGTTGCGGCAGGCCCGTGACCGCTCTCACCTGCCCTTACTCGCCTTCGGTGGCCTCTGAACGCCGGTTCCAGGCTCTCGGCGCCCGCCAGTGGTAGTGCATCGCCAGCAGCCGCAGAACGAAGGCCGTCATCGCCGCCAGCCCGCTGGTGAACGGGCCCAGGGTCTCGAACCGGATGCAGAGCACGACCATCGTCGCGCCGACCATCGCGGGCACCGCGTACAGGTCACGGTCCCAGCGCAGCAGCGACGGCACCTCGTTGGCCAGCACGTCGCGCAGCACACCGCCGCCGACGGCCGTGGCCAGACCGAGCGTCGCGGAGGCGGTGAGGCCGAGGCCGTACTCGTACGCCTTGGTCGTGCCGGTGACGCAGAAGAGGCCGAGGCCGGCCGCGTCGAATACGTTGACGGCGACCTGGATGCGCTCGACGTGCGGATGCAGGAAGAAGACCAGCGCCGTCGCCACCAGTGGTGTGACGAAGTACCCGAGGTCGGTGAAGGCCGCCGGCGGTACGGCCCCGATGATCAGGTCCCGCAGCAGCCCTCCACCCAGCGCCGTGACCTCGGCGAGGACCGCCATGCCGAACACGTCGAAGTTCTTGCGTACGGCGAGCAGCGCCCCGGAGATCGCGAAGACGAAGATCCCGACGAGCTCGAGGGCGTGCTGGACGGAGGGCGTGAACAGTTCTTGGAGCACCGGACAGTTCTACAACGCCCGGTGCTCCAAGATGCGCGCGAGTCCGTCAGGCGGTCCTGCTCGACTCCTCCTCGGAAGCGTCCGCCTCCGGAGCGTCAGCGGGGGCGTCCGCTGCGCGTGCCGTCGTCTCTGCCGCGTCGGCCGCCGGCTCCGGCTCCGATGCGTCGGCCTCGGACGTCTCGGGCCCGGGGTCCGGGGCGTCGACGGGCGCGTCCGCGTCGCCCTTCGCCGCCTCGGCCTTCGCGGGTGCCTCGTCCCCGGACGCCTGCACCGGCACCGTGGACTTCGGCTCGTCAGGGCCTTCCGCCTCGACGGCCTCGGTCTCCGTGACCGCCTCGATCCCCGTCGGCCGCGTCAGCTCGAGCGTTCCCGTCTCGATCTCGGCCGCGAAGTGGCAGGCCACCTTGTGCCCGTCTCCGACGTCCGTCAGCACCGGCCGCTCGACCGCGCACTTGTCCTGCGCCCAGGGGCACCGGGTGTGGAAGCGGCAGCCGGCCGGCGGGTTCGCCGGTGAGGGCAGGTCCCCCTGGAGCAGGATCCGCTCCCGGCGGTCCTCGACCTCCGGGTCGGGAACCGGCACCGCCGACATGAGCGCCTTGGTGTACGGGTGCTTGGGCCCCGCGTACAGCGCGTCGCTGGGCGCCTCCTCGACCAGGGAGCCCAGGTACATGACCCCGATGACGTCCGAGATGTGCCGGACGACGGCCAGATCGTGGGCGATGACGAGGTACGTCAGGCCCAGCGATTCCTGGAGCTCCTCCAGCAGGTTGATCACCTGCGCCTGCACGGACACGTCGAGCGCGGAGACCGGCTCGTCACAGATGATCACGTCGGGCTCGAGGACCAGTGCCCGGGCGATGCCGATGCGCTGACGCTGGCCGCCGGAGAACTCGTGCGGGTAGCGCGAGAGCGCGTTGGTCGGCAGACCGACCCTGGCGAGGATCTCCTTGATCTTCTCCCGGCGCTCGTTCTGGTCCTTGCCGATCCCGTGCGCGGCCATGCCCTCGCTGAGGATCGACTCGATGTTCTGCCGCGGGTTGAGGCTGCCGAGCGGGTCCTGGAAGACCATCTGGAGCCTGCGCCGGTACCGGCGCATCTCCTCGTCCGGCAGCTTGGCCAGGTCGGTGCCGTCGAAGACGACCTCTCCGGCGGTGATGTCCACGAGCCGCAGCACGCTACGGCCGAGCGTCGTCTTGCCGCAGCCCGACTCGCCCACGAGCCCGTACGTCTGGCCGGCCTCGACCTTGAGCGACACCCCGTCGACCGCGTAGACGTGGCCGACCGTGCGGTTGAAGAGAACGCCCTTCTTGACGGGGAAGTGGACCTTCACATCGTCGAGTTCGAGCAGGCTCATGCCGAGACCTCCGCCTTGGGCTTGGGAAGGACCGGGTTGACGCAGCGCACCTGGTGTCCGGCCGCGCGTGGTTCGGTCAGTTCGGGTGTGCCGGTCAGGCACTCCATCGTGTAGTGGTCGCAACGGGGCGCGAAGGCGCAGCCGTCGGCCCAGGCGATCCTGTCGTTGATGGATCCGCGGATGGGGCTGAGCGCTTCGCCGCGCGGTGCGTCGAGGCGCGGGATGGACCCGAGGAGACCGTGCGCATACGGGTGGGTGGGGTGCGCGAACAGCTCGCGGCGGCCCGCGGACTCCACCGCCCGGCCCGCGTACAGGACGTTGACCTGGTCGCAGAGGCCGGCCACCACACCCAGGTCGTGGGTGATCATCAGCAGGGCGGTGCCCTCCTGGTCGACCAGTTCCTTGAGCAGTTCCAGGATCTGCGCCTGGATGGTCACGTCGAGCGCCGTGGTCGGCTCGTCGGCGATCAGCATCCTGGGAGCACAGGCGACGGCCATGGCGATCAGCGCACGCTGGCGCATACCGCCGGAAAGCTGATGCGGGTACTCCTTGAGCCGCCGGGTGGGGTCGGGAATGCCGACCCGGTCCAGCAGGTGGGCGGCCTCCTTGCGGGCGGCCTCCCCCTTCAGGCCGCGGTGGCGCTGGAGGATCTCGGTGACCTGGACCCCGATGGGGACGACCGGGTTGAGCGAGGACAGCGGGTCCTGGAAGATCATCGCCAGCTGACTGCCGCGCATGTCCCGCATCGTGCGCGGGCTCATGCTCAGCAGGTCCTGGCCGTCGAATTCCGCGCGCCCGCCGACCTTGACGCCCTTGTGGGGCAGCAGGCCCATCAGGGCGAGCGAGGTCACGGACTTGCCGCAGCCCGACTCGCCCACGAGACCGACGACCTGGCCCTGGTCGACGTCGAAGGAGACGCCGTCGACGGCCGTGGAGTCCTTGCGGCCCTTGGCGGTGAAAGTGACGCTGAGTTCGTCAACAGAGAGCAGTGCCATGGGACTTCAGCCTCGCAGCTTCGGGTCGAGGGCTTCGCGCATGGCCTCGCCGAGCAGGGTGAAGCCGAGGGCGGTGATGATGATGCCGATGGCGGGGTAGGCCGCCATCATCGGCTCGTTGTCGAAGAACCGTTCGGCCTGGGCGAGCATGACGCCCCATTCGGGGATCGCCGGATCCGGGTTGCCGAGTCCCAGGTAGGACAGGGCCGCAGCCTCGATGATCGCGGTGGCGAGGCTGAGCGTCGCCTGGACGATCACGGGGCTGAGCGAGTTCGGCAGGATCTGCGTGAGGACGATGCGCTTCTTGCGGATGCCGAGCGCCTTGGCCGCGAGGACGTAGTCGGAGCTGCCCTGCACCAGCATGGAGCCGCGCAGCATTCGCGCGAAGATCGGAATCTGCACGACACCGACAGCGATCATCACCGTGGTCAGCGACTGGCCCATCACCGCGGCGATCGAAACCGCCAGCAGCAGCGACGGCAGCGACAGCATGATGTCGGTGAAGCGCATGATCACGGTGTCGACGCGCTCCCCTGCCCTGCCGCCGAGGGTCGCCGCGGCACCGGAGAAGACACCGATGAGCGCGCCGACGATCAGCCCGATGAGCATCGACACGACGCCGACCATCAGGGTCTGCCGGGCTCCCACGAGGATCCGGGAGAACATGTCGCGGCCCAGATGGTCGAGACCGAACCAGTTTCCGTCGCGTGCGCCGACGAACTCGCCCTTGTTGGCGAAGACCTCGCTACGCCATGTCTGGGCGGAGGGGCTGTACGGCGCGATCCACGGCCCGACGACCGCGAGGATCACGAACAGTCCGATGACGACCGCGCCGATGATCGCCATCTTGCTGGCACGGAGCCGGCGCATGGCCTCGCGCCAAAGGCTTGCGCCGCTGGTGGCCTCGGACGTCTGCATCAGCTCGGCGAGCCGATCGATCTTGTCGGCCTTCTTCGTCAAGGTCGTCACGTCAGTGCACCCGCACTCTCGGGTCGATGATGCTGTACGCGAGGTCGACCAGCAGGTTGATGAGGACGTACACCATCGCAATGAAGAGGATGAAGCCGACGAGCACCGGGTAGTCACGGGCGTCGATCGAGGTGCGGATGAAGGAGCCGATGCCTCCGAAGGAGAACACCGACTCGGTCAACACCGCTCCGGACAGCAGGCTTCCGGTCAGCAGACCGATAGCAGTGATCACCGGCAGCAGCGCGTTGCGCAGTACGTGGCGGCCACGGACGACCCGGTTGTTCAGCCCCTTGGACTCGGCGGTGCGGACGTAGTCCTCGCCGAGCACCTCCAGCACGCTGGCCCGGGTCATTCGGACGATGACGGCGAGCGGGATGGAGGAGAGCGCGATGGCGGGCAGGATCAGGTGGTGCAGCGCGTCCGCAGCTGCATCGAATTCGCCCGTCAGGAGACCGTCCAGGACACCGAACCCGGTCACAGTGGTGGCGTCCAGGCCGCTCTCGAGCCGTCCGTACGTCGGGAACAGCCCGAGTCGGACGGCGAAGAAGTTCTTCAGGAGCAGGGCCAGGAAGAACACCGGGATGCAGATGCCGATCAGCGACCCGGAGACGGAGGCGACGTCGAGCCAGCCACCGCGGCGCTTGGCCGCCAGGTAGCCGAGCGGGATCCCGACAACGATGGCAATCAGGATCGCGACGATGCTGAGTTCCACCGTGGCGGGGAATCGAGTCGCGAACTCGTCCCACACCGGCTGACCGGTCTGGGTGGACGTACCGAGGTCCAGTTCGAAGATGCGCTTGAGGAAGCGCCAGTACTGGACGTGGACGGGCTGGTCGAGCCCGAGGACCCGGTTGATGCGCGCCACTTCGGCTTCGGTCGCCCGCTCGCCCAGGATCGCTGAGGCGGGTCCGCCGGGCAGCCGGTTCAGCCAGAGGAAGAGCAGAACCGACAGGCCGAGCAGGGTGGGTATGAGCTGTAGCAGTCTTCGTACGACGAGTCGCAGCACCCCGCATGCCCCTTTCTTACGTGCGTTGATGCGGCTCCGCCCGGCCACCGGGATTCCGTGGCCGGGCGGACCCGCTGGTGTGCGATTACTTGAAGGAGACCTCGGCGAAGTTCTCCTGCGTCAGCGGGGAGACGTTCGGCGGGTTGACGTTCTTGGCGAAGGCGATCGCCGGCGGGGAAGCCGAGATCGGGACACCCGGGACGTACTCCATGATCGTCTCGTTGGCCTTCTTGTAGGCCTCGACGCGGCCCGCGGGGTCGGTGACCTTCGAGGCGGCGTTCACCGCGTCGAAGACCTTCTTGTCGTTGAAGCCCCACTGCTTGTCGGGCCCGGCGAACCAGGTGCCGATGAAGTTGTAGCCGTCGTTGAAGTCGCCGGTCCAGCCGAGCATGTGCAGGGCGCAGGAGCCGGACTCGGTGGCGTCCAGGTAGTCCGGGGCCCACTTCATGGCCTTCGGGGTGACCGTGATGCCGGCCTTCTCCAGGTCGGCCTTCATGCGCTCGAACATGTCCTGCGGTGCGGGCATGTACGGGCGGGTGACCTCGGTCGGGTAGCAGAACTCGATCTTGAGCTTCTCCTCACCCGCCGCCTTGAGGAGTTCCTTGGCCTTGGCCGTGTCGAACGGGTAGGTCTTCACCTTGTCCGAGAAACCGGCGACCGTGTCGGGCATGAACTGCGTCGCGACCTTGCCGCCTTCGGGCAGCTGGGTCTTGACGATGCCCTCACGGTCGATGGCGTGCGAGATGGCCTGCCGGACCTCGGGCTTCTTCAACGCCGGGTTCTTCGACTGCGTCATACCGACGTAGAAGATGTTGAAGACGTCACGGGTCGGGACCTCGTAACCCTCCTTCTCCAGCGTCTTCACATCGGCGGGCGCGACCAGGTCGTAGCCGTCGATGTCACCGGCCTGCAGCGCCTGGCGGCGGCCGGCCTCGGTGTCGATCGTGCGGAAGATCAGGTTCTTGACCTTGGCCTTCTCGCCCCAGTAGTCGTCGAAGCGCTCAAGGGAGACTTCCTTGTTGCCCTTGTTCCACTTCACGATCTTGTACGGGCCGGTGCCGGCGACCGTGCCGGCCTCCTGGCTGTACTCGGGGTACGTGATCGCGTCGCCCTTGGCGGTCGCGTCCTGCTTCTCGTACTCCTTGATGGCCTTCGGCGAGTGGATCGCCAGCGCCTGGAGGGAGAAGCCGCCGGGCAGGTTCGCCGAGGTTTCGTTGACCTCGATGACCGCCGTGTTCTCGTCCTTGGCCGTGCAGGACTTGTAGTTCGGCTTGGGGGCTTCCTTGTCCTCGTTCTTCGCGAAGCCGCCCATGATGGTCTGCCAGTAGTAGGAGACCGCGCTCGACTGGTAGGTGCCCTTCCAGTTGAACCAGTGGTCGTAGTTCGCGCAGACCGCGGCGGCGTTGAACGCCTCTCCGTCGTGGAACTTCACGCCCTTGCGCAGGTTGAACGTCCAGACCTTGCCGGCCGGGTCGCTCGACCACTTCTCGGCGAGGCCGCCGACGAGCTTGCTGCCGCCCGACTCGTGTTCGAGCAGGGCCTCGAAGGCCTGACGGGTGACCCGGAAGGTCTCACCGTCGCTCGCGAGCGCGGGGTCCAGAGAGCCGGGGTCACCGGCTCCGGCGAAGACGAAGGTGTCCTTGGCGCCCCCCTCGGCACCATCCTTGCCCCGCTCGCTGGAACAGCCGGTCGCGATCAGGCCGACAGCGACCGCCGCCGTGATCGCCCGGACTGCGCCGGACTTGAATATTCGCATTGGGTCCACCCCATGGTTCCGCCGTGTGGAGAGGTATTGACGGCCGAACACTACAGACGGGAGACACCTGGGAGAACAGTCCGGATAGCGGTGATACCTACTCGAGACCCGGACACTCAACAAACCGGGCAGATCCGGGACATCCTCACCGGACGGGTTAACACCCTTGACATCTGCCGGAGTTCATTCGCGCCATTCCCAGCTCAGCGGGTGTGCGGCGGAGGGTAGCCGTACCCGCCGCCGGCGGCCGGGGCTCCGGCGTGGGCGTCGCGATCGTAGAACGGACGGGCGTTGACCCGCATCCACATGGTGATCGGATCGAACTCGTCGGACATGGCGACGGTGGAGACCGGAAGCCCGTCCGGGACGGCGGCCACCGACTGCTGCATCATCGCGCGCACGGCGTCGACCGACTGCCTGCCGGTGTCGTAGAGGTCCAGGCCGATGGCCAGATACGCGGGCCCGATCGCGGGCTGCACCCAGGCGCGCCGCAGGGAGCGGATGGCGGGGGTGCGGTGGGCGTTCTGGGTGAGCAGGGCGTAGAACTGCGGGATCTCGATCGCCGGGTCGGAAAGCCGCAGCGGGCCCGCGGGCATCCGGTCCAGGCCCGTGGCGATACGGCGCAGATCGAGCCAGGGGATGCCGACGCCGCCGCCCGGCGCATGCGGATTGAGCCAGATTCCCCAGCGGTCCGGGTAGAGCGCGCGGGCGATGTCGCGGCCGGTGACGACCTCGTGCGCACGGGTCCAGCCGGAGACGGCGAGCTCCTGTGCGGAGGTGACGCACGGTGCGTAACAGACGCCGTCGACCTCCATGTTCCCGTACTGGGCATCGGGCGAACCGGGCTGCCCGTGCCACAGCAGCATCCAGATCCGGCCGCCCGCGGGGTCGGCAAGGGCGTGCAGCAGCGCCTCGTACGCGTCGTAGCGGCCGGGAGTCACCTGGCGCAGCATGTGCTCGACCTGCCCGGCCGCCGCGGTGCCTGACGCACTCACCCTGATTCCGCCCCTCTTGAGAACCCCGCCGTCTGTCACGGCCCCTGGTCGAGCCGTTCAGGCCATCAAACCAGGTTAATCGGGAGACCCGGCAAAGACTTGACCACTACGCGTGCTGCCGTTTATAGAAGGGCCGCACCCGCTCGAGCATCCAGTCGCCCACGGGGTCCCGGGCGACGTCGAGCAGCACGAGGTTGACCGGCCACGGCAGCTGGACCCGGCCGAGGGCCCTGCCGAGGGCGTCCATGGGGGCGTTACTGTCGGCGCCCTCCCAGGACGAGACCTGGACGCCGATGAACAGCGTCGGCGCGTCGCCCTCGATGGAGGCGAGCGCGCGGCGGGCGGTCAGAACGACACCGGCAGTCTCGAACTCACCGGCGGCTGCGGCAAGGAAGTCGACCGGCTCCTCCTTCCAGTCCGGCTCGAACAACCGCACGCGACCGCCGGAAGCGGGCACTCCCCCATGGCCTTCGGCATGGGAGGTGCCCCCATGAGGTGTCCGCCCCGCTCGGCACAGCTCGGCGACGGCCTGGGGAGGGAGGGGCACGCCGACCGCCCCGCCAGGGTTCACGGCGACGCCGAGCTGCGGCGGCAGACCGCGGGCGAATTCCCTGGCGGGCGCGACGGTGAACGACATGTGGGTGCCGACGCACTGGAGGAACTGCTGCTCGGAGCTGAAGACGGGGACGTAGGCGGCGCCGTCGATGTCCATGGTGGGGAGATCGAGGTTCGGGCTGTCCGGGGCGCCGCCGTTGGGCAGCGGGACCCATATCGGACTGCGTCCGAGCACCTCGACGAGGCGGCCTCCGGCGGCGGGGTTTCCGAGGGATGCGGCCAGCACCTCTTCGAGCTCGTTGCCGGGCCAGCCGGTGTGGGATGTCTCCATGGGGGTCGTCCTTCGTGCGGGGCGGTGCGCCGGCCCCGACCTTAGCGCCGGTGGCGGGGCGGCGACGCCTGCGGGGGCGCCGGGCCGCAGCTGCTGAGGCGCCGGGGCCGAGGCCCGCCCCCACCCCCGCCCGGATGTCCCCTACGCGAAACCCAGCCGCCTCAGCGACCCCGCCGACTCGCGGTCCAGTAGGACCGCCGACGCACAGCCTCCCGGCAGGCGTCCCGACTCCGCCGCTGCGACCAGGCGGCTCACCGCACGGCGATGGCGGGCGAACGCGTAGCCGGAGACGCCGCGGCCACGCTCGCGCTGGCCCGCTCTGGCGACTTGGGGGGTGACGTCCAGGAGCACCAGGTGCAGGGACGTGCCCCGCCGCCGCGTCTCGCGGGCGAGCCAGCGGCGGACCCACGCCTGCGTGCCGCAGTCGTGGACGACGACACTTTCACCCGAACGCAGGGCACGCCGGAGTCCGGCGTAGTGGGCCAGACGGACGAGGGGTCGGTAGACGGCGTACGGCAGAAGGCGGGGCATCCGGGCGTCCCAGCGGTCGCGGGTGTCCTGCGAGTCGATCCCCCGCTCCCGCACGGCGCGGCGCATCAGCGTGGACTTGCCGCTGCCGGGGAGGCCGGAGACGACCACCACGTCGCCCGCGGCGAAGACAAGGCTGTGCGGGCTGCTGCCCGGGCACTCCCTGAGGTCGCGCAGGACGGACTTGGCCGGCCGGACGCGTGCCGGCGCCCCGGTCCGGGCCGGAACTGCGGGCAGTCCCGGCTGGGCGGCCACCCCCGCGGTCGTGGCGTATGCACCGGTCGGCTGCAACGTCATGCCATCCCCCTTCGGGTCATCCCACACCCTTGCCCATGAAGTGTAAAGAATTGGTAATACGGCTCAAGCGATTTCAGGGCGGCCTCACGCTCCACTCTTCCCCGATGCGTGCAATGATGTGCGCGCCAACTGCATACCGGCCGCTTGAATCCGCGCGGGAGAGTCCCGGCCACATCTGTGGCGGGCGCCGAAGGAGCAAGTTCCTCCCTTGAATCTCTCAGGCCCCGTACCGCGTGCGATGAGGCAGATCTGAAAAGCGAGCCGCACGTGGCTCCACCCAAGGTGCAAGTCACGACTACCCGTACGCGGAGTCGGGGCGAACCTCTCAGGTTCCGATGACAGATGGGGAGGATTGTCCTCGCAGCCATGCCCTGGGAGCCACACCTATGAGCCACGCCCCCCGTCTGACCGCACTCGACGCCCTGCACAGGTCGCTGGGCGCGACCATGACCGATTTCGCCGGCTGGGACATGCCGCTGCGGTACGGCAGCGAGCGGGACGAGCACATCGCCGTCCGCACCAAGGCCGGCCTCTTCGACCTCTCCCACATGGGCGAGATCACCGTCACCGGCCCGCAGGCGGTCGACATGCTGAACCACGCGCTGGTCGGCAACATCGGCACCGTCGGCGTCGGCCGCGCCCGCTACACCATGATCTGCCAGGAGGACGGCGGCATCGTCGACGACCTGATCGTGTACCGGCTCCAGGAGCAGGAGTACATGGTCGTCGCCAACGCCGGCAACGCCCAGATCGTGCTGGACGCGCTGACCGAGCGCGCGGCCGGCTTCGACGCGACCGTCCGGGACGACCGTGACGCGTACGCGCTGATCGCCGTCCAGGGCCCGGAGTCCCCCGGCATCCTGAAGTCTCTCACCGACGCCGATCTGGACGGCCTGAAGTACTACGCGGGGCTGCCCGGCACGGTGGCGGGCGTGCCGGCGCTGATCGCCCGTACCGGCTACACCGGCGAGGACGGCTTCGAGCTGTTCGTCGAGCCGCAGCACGCGGAGAAGCTCTGGCAGGCGCTGATCGACGCGGGCGCACCGGCCGGCCTGATCCCGTGCGGCCTGTCCTGCCGTGACACGCTGCGTCTGGAGGCGGGCATGCCGCTGTACGGGCACGAGCTGACCACCGCGCTCACCCCGTTCGACGCGGGGCTCGGCCGGGTCGTGAAGTTCGAGAAGGACGGCGACTTCGTGGGGCGCGAGTCGCTCGCCGCCGCCGCGGAGCGGGCCGGGACGGCACCCCCGCGCAAGCTCGTGGGCCTCGTCGCCCGGGGCCGCCGCGTCCCGCGCGCCGGGATGCAGGTCGTCGCCGGCGGCCAGGTCGTCGGCGAGGTGACCTCCGGCGCGCCGAGCCCGACCCTCGGCAAGCCGATCGCCATGGCCTACGTGGACGCCGCGCACGCCGCGCCGGGCACCGAGGGCGTGAGTGTGGACATCCGCGGCACCCACGAGCCGTACGACGTCGTCGCGCTGCCGTTCTACAAGCGCCAGAAGTGATCCTCCGGTGCCGGAAGTGATCGTCGGCACCCTCTCCCCGTTCACCAGCACTCCCCCGCGTACAGGAGAATTCACGTCATGAGCAACCCCCAGCAGCTGCGCTACAGCAAGGAGCACGAGTGGCTGTCGACCGCCGAGGACGGCGTGTCGACGGTCGGCATCACGGAGCACGCGGCGAACGCGCTCGGCGACGTGGTGTACGTCCAGCTCCCCGAGGTCGGTGACACGGTGACCGCGGGCGAGACCTGCGGCGAGCTGGAGTCCACCAAGTCGGTCAGCGATCTGTACTCCCCGGTCAGCGGTGAGGTCACCGAGGCCAACGAGGACGTCGTCAACGACCCGTCGCTGGTGAACTCCGCCCCCTTCGAGGGCGGTTGGCTGTTCAAGGTGCGTGTCAGCGAGGAGCCGAAGGACCTGCTCTCCGCGGACGAGTACACCGATTTCGCCGGCTGACCAAGCGCTGACCAAGACCTTAGGGACCGAGTGATGTCGCTTCTCAACACCCCTCTTCACGAGCTGGACCCGGACGTCGCCGCCGCTGTCGACGCCGAGCTCCACCGTCAGCAGTCCACCCTCGAGATGATCGCCTCGGAGAACTTCGCTCCGGTCGCGGTCATGGAGGCCCAGGGCTCCGTCCTCACCAACAAGTACGCCGAGGGCTACCCGGGCCGCCGCTACTACGGCGGCTGCGAGCACGTCGACGTGGTCGAGCAGATCGCGATCGACCGCATCAAGGCGCTGTTCGGCGCGGAGCACGCCAACGTGCAGCCCCACTCGGGCGCGCAGGCGAACGCGGCTGCGATGTTCGCCCTGCTGAAGCCGGGCGACACGATCATGGGCCTGAACCTGGCCCACGGCGGTCACCTGACCCACGGCATGAAGATCAACTTCTCCGGCAAGCTCTACAACGTGGTCGCCTACCACGTCGACGACGCCACCGGCCAGGTCGACATGGCCGAGGTCGAGCGGCTGGCCAAGGAGTCCAAGCCGAAGCTGATCGTCGCCGGCTGGTCCGCCTACCCCCGTCAGCTGGACTTCGCCGCGTTCCGCCGGATCGCGGACGAGGTCGGCGCCTACCTGATGGTCGACATGGCCCACTTCGCGGGCCTGGTCGCCGCGGGTCTGCACCCCAACCCGGTGCCGCACGCCCACGTCGTCACCACCACCACGCACAAGACCCTCGGCGGTCCGCGCGGCGGTGTGATCCTGTCGACGCAGGAACTCGCCAAGAAGATCAACTCCGCGGTCTTCCCCGGCCAGCAGGGCGGCCCGCTCGAGCACGTCATCGCGGCCAAGGCGGTCTCCTTCAAGGTCGCGGCCTCCGAGGAGTTCAAGGAGCGCCAGCAGCGCACGCTGGACGGCGCCCGCATCCTCGCCGAGCGCCTGGTCCAGGCGGACGTCACCGAGCACGGCGTCTCCGTCCTGTCCGGCGGCACCGACGTGCACCTGGTCCTGGTGGACCTGCGCAACAGCGAGCTCGACGGGCAGCAGGCCGAGGACCGCCTCCACGAGGTCGGGATCACCGTCAACCGCAACGCCATCCCGAACGACCCCCGGCCCCCGATGGTCACCTCGGGCCTGCGGATCGGCACCCCGGCGCTCGCCACCCGCGGCTTCCAGGACGAGGACTTCCGCGAGGTCGCGGACATCATCGCCGAGGCGCTGAAGCCGTCGTACGACGTGCAGGCGCTGCGCGCCCGGGTGACCGCCCTGGCCACGAAGCACCCGCTCTACCCCGGTCTGTGACGGATCTCCCGTAACAGACCGGAGCGAAACAAAAGGGGCACCGCGCACACTGGACCGTGAGCGCGGTGCCCCGCACCACGTCGGCACCCCGCACTACGCACCCCGCACCCCGCACCCCGCACCCCGCACCCCGCACCCCGCACCCACGCAATGCCTCTGCACCACCCGGCAGACAACGGCGTCTACCACCCCCACAAGGAGTTCCCCGTGGCCCTCTCGGTCTTCGACCTGTTCTCGATCGGCATCGGCCCGTCCAGCTCCCACACGGTGGGCCCGATGCGCGCCGCCCGGATGTTCGCCCGCCGTCTGAAGAACGAGGGCCTGCTCGCCCACACCGCCTCAATACGCGCCGAGCTGTACGGCTCCCTGGGCGCGACCGGCCACGGCCACGGCACGCCGAAGGCCGTGCTGCTGGGCCTGGAGGGCAACTCCCCGCGCACGGTCGACGTCGAGAGCGCCGACGAGCAGGTCGAGCGGATCAAGGCGGACAAGCGGATCAACCTGCTCGGCGCCCACGAGATCGGCTTCGACTTCGACGAGGACCTCGTCCTGCACCGCCGCAAGGCCCTGCCGTACCACGCCAACGGCATGACGGTGATCGCCCGCGACGCCGAGGGCACCACGCTGCTGGAGAAGACGTACTACTCCGTCGGCGGCGGCTTCGTCGTCGACGAGGACGCCGTGGCGGGCGACAACCCGATCATCCCGGACGACACGGTGCTCAAGTATCCCTTCCGCACCGGTGACGAGCTGCTGCGGCTCACCAAGGAGACCGGTCTGTCGATCTCCGCACTGATGCTGGAGAACGAGAAGGCCTGGCGCACCGAGGACGAGATCCGCGAGGGCCTGCTGGAGATCTGGCGCGTCATGCAGGCGTGTGTCTCGCGCGGCATGGCCCGCGAGGGCATCCTCCCCGGCGGCCTCAAGGTCCGCCGCCGCGCCGCCACGACGGCTCGCAAGCTGCGCTCCGAGGGCGACCCGCAGGCGCTGGCCATGGAGTGGATCACGCTCTATGCGATGGCCGTCAACGAGGAGAACGCGGCCGGCGGCCGGGTCGTCACCGCCCCCACCAACGGCGCGGCGGGCATCATCCCGGCGGTCCTGCACTACTACATGAACTTCGTGCCGGGCGCCGACGAGGAGGGCATCGTCGACTTCCTGCTCGCCGCGGGCGCGATCGGCATGCTCTTCAAGGAGAACGCCTCCATCTCCGGCGCCGAGGTCGGCTGCCAGGGCGAGGTAGGCTCCGCCTGCTCGATGGCCGCCGGCGCGCTCGCCGAGGTCCTCGGCGGCTCCCCCGAGCAGGTCGAGAACGCCGCGGAGATCGGCATGGAGCACAACCTGGGCCTCACCTGCGACCCGGTCGGCGGCCTGGTCCAGATCCCGTGCATCGAGCGCAACGGCATGGCGGCGGTCAAGGCCGTCACCGCGGCCCGGATGGCGATGCGCGGCGACGGCAGCCACAAGGTGTCGCTCGACAAGGTCATCAAGACGATGAAGGACACCGGCGCGGACATGTCGGTGAAGTACAAGGAGACGGCGCGGGGCGGGCTCGCGGTGAACATCATCGAGTGCTGAGGCGGTAGGCCCTGACCAGCGCGTTCCCTTCTTTCAGCGCTGTCAGGGCCTTCCCTGCTTGCACGGCGGAAAGTCCCCGGAATCTCCCTGGGACAGACGTGAAAGTCCCTGGGATGTCCCTTGTACAGCCGTGGCTTCCGAGGCAAGCGTGAGTTCGTCACACCCACGGTGCACTTGAAGGCGACGTCCTCCACCGCCCAGGCGCCGACCCAGGCGGCCGACCAGCCGCTTCCCGCGGCGGCGGCCAGCGCGACAGCCGCGTACGTCAGGGGAAAGGCAAGCCCGTCGTTGAGGCCCGCCTCGCTGGTGAGGGCAAAGCGCACCTCGTCCTCGTCGTGCTCATCCTCGGTGGGCTCACCCACCCGCACCTCTGAGGCGAGCACCGGATCAGTCGGGGCGAGGACGGCGGCCAGCAGCAGGGCGGCTGCGGGCGACCAGTCCAGCAGCCACCACGCCGCAAGGGCGGTGGCCACGACGGTCAACATCATCGTGACGCCCAGCAGCCTCCAGGTCGCGCCCCACCGACGCCAGCCGACGGGTCGGTTGAGCGCCAGCCCGGCGCCCATCAGCGAGATGATCACTCCGATCTCGGTGATGTGTTCCGTCAGCCGCCGGTCTTCCACCGGATCGATCACAGGCAGCGGCAGGGGCAGCAGGTACACGCCTACGCCAGCCGCCAAGAACAGCAGGGGCATCGAGAGCGGACGTCCGGCCACCACCCGGGGGAGCACTGCTGCAAGCAGCGCTCCGGCTCCCAACCACGCGAACACCGCATCGGCGATTGTCACTGCGCTGTGCCTGTCCTTCCGCCGCACCACCCCGTGGCCCCGCGCTCATGCCGCACGGAACCGCGGCCAACTGTCTCCGGAGATCACATGCCCGCGTAAACCGGCGCGATCCCCGGCAGCGGCGGGAGAGCTGGTGCGTCCGGCTCGCGTCGCCCACGGCGAGGTCACCCTCGGCACCGCTTGGAGCCGCGCGGCGGTGCCCGGGTTCGGCGTCGTGGTGAGAGTGGCTGCTCGACTGCGGACGGCAGGGGTGCCCGGTCTCCGGACACGGCACGAGCACGCGGCCCTTGCATCCACGTCGAATCGAGACAAACCTGATAAGGGCGCCCGGATCACTCTTGTACGGCTGTTGCGCCTTCCCTTTGCCATGGCTCGGCCAAAAGACCACGCCCGCGCCGCATTCCCTCCACCGCCGTACGTCTCGCGTGCCGCGGAGGGGGTACTCGGGTACCGCGTTCTACCGGAGCCGGAGTCTGCGTGCCGCGAAACGGCGTGTCGGGAGGTGGCGGATGCAGTGGCCGACAGTGGTCCTCGGGCGCGAGTCATGGATTCGCCAGAGCAGGGAGGCGATCAGTATGAGTTCCGCGATGAACGAAGAACACGCGTTCGCCCGGATTGAACAGAGTCTCGCCCGCGAGGATCCCGAACTGGCACAACGCATCCACGCCATCAACAGCCAGTTCACCGACCTGTGCGACGAAGGGACAGCGCAGGCCGAGGAGCGGCAAACGGGCCGCTGCGACGGCCGGGCCGGGGACCGGACTGCGGACGAGGATCTCGTCGACCAGGCAGAGGACGGTGGCGACCAGCGCTCACGGAGCGCCGTGGCCGCGGTGGTACTTGCCGCCGTGGCCATTCTCGGACTGCTCCTTACAGCGATCCTGTCGTCACCCAGCGGCACACAGGCGCCGTTGCAGCCGAACGGGCTGGCCCCGCCCGCGGTTCTTGACGTCGCCGAGGAGCCGCCTTCACCCCGACAGGAGTCGAGATGACTGACGCCAAGCCCGTCATGGTCGGCGTCGACGACGCCGAGGACCAGGACGCCCTCGTCAGGTACGCCGCCCATCAGGCCGCACTGCGCGCCACCCCGCTGCACGTGGTGCACGCCGTCCGACAGCCCAGCCCTTTCGGGGACGCGGCAGAGAAGGATGCCGAAGCACGAGCGGCCGTGCGGCGGAGCGCGGCCCTGGTGGACCACTTCGAGACCATTGCACGGTCCGCGTTTCCGAACATCGTCGTCGCCGGAGAACTGCCCCTCGGCGACCCGGCCGGAACACTGGTCGAACGCTCGGCGGCGGCTTCACTCGTGGTGCTGGCGCACCGCGGCGGCGGCGGCTTCCCGCGCCTGCCTCTGGGATCGGTGAGCCTCCACGTGGCAACCCACGCCGAGTGCCCCGTGCTCGTCACCCGCCCGGGCCAAGACGCCGGCCCGCCGAGGAACGTCGTCATCGCCGGCGTCGACATCGTGCATTTCCGGCCCGAGGCGCTGGAGTTCGCATTCGCGGAGGCCGCCCGCCGGACCGCCCACCTGGAAGTCGTACACGCCATGTACCGCCCCCCACTGCTCCCCGGCCACAACGGTATGGACGAGTCGACTGCGAGTGAGTCCGAGAACAGCGCACGGCGCTTTCTCACCGGGCAGATCACCGAGTTCACCGGACGATACCCGGCGGTGCCTGTCGGCCTGCGTATCGACTGGGGAGCGCATCCGGCGACGAACTTGACGGAGCTGTCCAGGAAGGCGGACCTGCTCGTCGTCGGATCACGGGGCCGAGCGCGACTGCGCACACTGCTTCTCGGCTCCGTGACCAACGAAGTC
The DNA here is from genome assembly GCF_055566095.1 of Streptomyces sp. NPDC027962. Taxonomy (NCBI): domain Bacteria; kingdom Bacillati; phylum Actinomycetota; class Actinomycetes; order Kitasatosporales; family Streptomycetaceae; genus Streptomyces; species Streptomyces sp. NPDC027962. The sequence goes on along the minus strand of NZ_JBVHTA010000033.1, from coordinate 817 downwards.
CTGCACACGGCCCTGTGCCCCGTTGCCGTCGTTCCGGGACCAACGAAGGAAGGGTAGGCGGCCCTGGGCAGCCCGGGTGCATCCGCCGCCGAAGCCCACCCTCGGCAACGCCCTCAGCTCGACGGACAACGACACCCACGACCCACCCGCCGCAGCCGTCGTCCGCTGACGTTGCCGTCAGCGTTGCCGTCAAACGCCATATGGGCCCCGCCCGGAAGGACTTCCGGGCGGGGCCCATATGCATTGATCTGAACGGCCAGCGTCAGCGTAAGGCGAGAAACTCGCTCACCAGACGGCTACTCGGAAACGTTCAGCCCGATCAGCTCTGGCCGCTTCTCGGCGGGCCCCCAGTCCAAGATCTCACTGAGTTTCGTGGACAGGTTCGTGATATCGACTCCCGAATCACGCAGGTCTACTTCCACGAGAGCCGGGATTTCAAGAATCTCCGCGTCTTCAGCTGCGAACTCCAGGGCCAGTAGCGTGCCGTTAAGCCGCACGCGCCGCAAGCAGCCGTAAACCGTGAACCCCTGCTCGTTCGAGAGGTTATAGGAGTCCATTCCAGACTGCACTTCCTGCTCGTCTGGCTCAAAGGTGGATCGCTGGATCGAGAATGACCTCCGAACGCCAGCATCGTCGACCCCCCTGACGCCTACCTCAAGGGCCTCCTCATCCACGTAGTCCTCAAAGAACCCGACCTCTGTGGCGGTCAGTCTCATCGCTAGTGTCCTGAGTCGTTAATTCGTGTGCAGTAGGCGGCGAGGGTGTCGAGGATGTCGTCGGCGGTCTTCGTCCAGATGAACGGCTTGGGGTTCTTGTT